>NZ_JBMBWH010000005.1:0-261675 GCF_048606435.1 Knoellia terrae
AAGGGAACGGACACCCCAACGTAGAAGCGCCGGCGATCACGAGGATCACCCACATATCAAGCATGAGCGGATTGCCGCAGATGCGTGGGACCGCAACACCCAGCTCGGGGGCGGTGGAGAGTGTGAGCGTGATGAGGGTCGTGCTCGGCGTCGGACTGGCGCTCATCGATGCTGGCGCTGTGCTGATTCCCCTGCCGGGTTCTGGACTGGTCCTACTCACTGCGGGCGTCACCCTGCCGCAGTGGCGGCTGTCCTGCTGCGAAAGGGCGCCGCGGGTACCTGACGCGGCACATGCGGGCGAGACGCGCGTCCGGGCGCAGGCCATCGACTGGCGTTCGTGGCGGGCCTGACAGCGCGATACTGGCCCAATGAATGGCGGTACGGAGGACTTCGAGGACTTCGTGCGCGCACGGTGGCAGGAGCTCCACCGCGTTGCTGCCATCACCGTCGGCGGTCCCGACGCCGGCTCACACGTCACCGCCGGTGCCCTCGCTGGCCTGGCCGATCGGTGGGCTGAGCTCACCAGCACCGGCAGCCCGACCGCGGCCGCCCGTATCGCCGTCATGACCGGGGCCCTGACCGCCGCCTCGAAGACTCCCCCGCCCGGGGGCATGAAGACCCCCGCCGCAGTCGCCGGACACCAGCACGACGCAGACCCGGGCGCTGCCGCTCGGGTGGCGCTGACGGTCGTCCTGTCCGAGGCGCCGGCCACCGCCCGAGCTGCCTTGGCCGCGGCCCGCTGGTGGGACGAGACCCCCGCCCTGATCGCGGACTGCGCCCATACCGACACCGCCACCGTCGAGGCCGAGCTGGCCGACCTGCAGCGGGCGTTGACGCAAGCGCACGCCACCGCAGTCGACAGCCTCCCGCACGAGCGCACCCCGCCACTGACCGACGCCCTCGCGGACACGCTCGAGCACGCCGCCGACACCGCCAGCGTCACGGACCCGGTCGCCTGCGTGATCACCGCGCGCGGCAACGCGCGACGCCGACGGACCCGCCGGGCCGCCCTGGGGGCCGGCGTGGTGCTGACTGCCGCCGCTGTCACGGCACTGGGATGGCTTGGCACCCCGACCGGCGAGGCGCCTGCCCTGACCCCCGACGTGGGGCAGTGGGCCGTCGTGACCAGCTGGTCCCCCCGTGGCGCCCTGGCCGATGACCCCGCAGTCACCAGCATCGCCGCCGAACACGGCGCGGAGCCCGGCGCCAACCTGCTGTTCGCCGGCACGGTCGGCGACACGATCGCCATGGTCATGACGGCCACCGAGAACAGAGCCACCTACCCCGCCTTCGGCTTCGGCCCCGACCAGCCGCGCCTGCGCCTGTGGACTGCACCCGCCAGCGATGGCCCCGCCGCGCTGGTCCCCACCCAGATCGTCGGCGACAACACCGCGCGGACCCCCGACGTCGTGGCCCTCAGCATCGACCAGCAGGCCGCCGCCGCAGCGCCGGCGATCCTCGTGATGACCCGTCCCACCATCCCCAGCGCCACGATCACCGTCGGTGCCCTCCCGCAACCCGACGGCAGCACCCGCCCCGTCGTGCGTGAACTGCCTCTGACCGAGGGGATCGGCTCGTACACCGCCTTCCTCCCTCGGCTGGCTGTCAGCTACTACCAAGGTCCACCGGCCGGTGTCGGCCCCGACCGATCATCGTTCCCGGGACACGGTCCCGCGACCGAGCTGGCCGCTGCTCAGCGCACCCTGCTCGCTGCGGTGACGGGCCACGCAGCCGACACCCTGAGGACGCCGACCGCGCTGGAGTCCGTCGTCAGCGTTCCTGGCATCGAGCCGGACCGCACCGGTGATGATCGGGCACCCGTGCAGGTCACCGTCGTCACCACCATCACCCGCGACGGCGGATGGGTGCGTACCACCCGCCTGTCCAGCACCGCCCCAGACTTCGCCCCGGCCTACCTCGAACGCCTCGCCGCAGTCCCGTCCAGCGACCACACCCACGCACTGCTGCCCGTACCGGCAGTCGCCCCGACGTTCATCGCGCTCGGTCCAGACGCCGCCACTGCCGTCCTTGTCACCACCGAGGGGCAGGTGCGCGACACCGCCACCATCTCCAACGGCCTCGCCGTGCTGACCAGCACCCAGGATCCGCCAGCCACCACCTTCCGGCTGCGCCTGCTGGCACCGGATGGACACACGGTCTACGACGCCATCCCACCCATATCCGACGAGCTGCTCGACTGAGCAACCCCCCGCGGCGGAAAGGCCGGATCGGCGACGGCAGCACCGACCGAGCACTATCGTCGCTTGAGTGGCCGGTGTGGGACTTCGGGGCCGACTGGGCAACGCTGCAGGTGCCTTCGTCAGCAACGCCCGCAACCCTGAGCTCCGACGTGCCCAGCTGAGCTTCCTCGGGGCCTGGACCGCCGAGTGGGCCTTCACCGTGGGGCTCGGGATCGTGGCCTATCGGGACGGCGGCGCCACCGCCGTCGGCCTGGTCGGGCTGCTGCGCATGGTCCCTTCCGCCCTCCTCGCTCCACTGCTGTCACCGTTGGCGGACAAGGGTCGTCGTGAGCACGTCCTCGTCGTCGTCTCCGTGCTGCGTGCGGTCGCCACCGGGGCGGCCGCGCTCGTCGTGGGTGTCGGTGGACCGTCGCCGATCGTCTACGCACTGGCCGTGCTGTCCACCATCGCCGCCACCCTCTACCGGCCGGCACACTCGGCCCTGCTCCCCTCGCTGTGCCACAGCGGGTACGAGCTGGCCAGCGCCAACGTCGTGCGAGGGCTGCTGGACGCCGCCGCCACGCTGGTGGGGCCGTTGCTCGCTGCGCTCCTCCTCGGCCTGAGCGACGTGACCGTGGTGTTCGCCGTCGCCGCCGGCGCCTCGTTGTGGGCGGCCGTGCTGCTGCTGCGGCTGGACTACGACGCGCCCCCGCGGCCGCCAGCCGCACAGCAGGCCAACCTCGTCAGGTCTGCGGCGGAGGGCATCCGCGTCGTCTCGAGCAACCGCCACCTCGCCCTCATCATGGGCCTGGCGGCGGCCCAGTCGTTCACCCGTGGTGCCCTGACGGTCCTCACCGTCGTCGTGTCCATCGAGCTGCTCGCGACGGGCGAGTCCGGGGTCGGCGTGCTCACCGCGGCCATCGGCGCGGGCGCCGTCGTGGGCGCCCTCGGGGCGTCCCTGCTCATCAGCACGCGGCGCCTGGGGGCGTGGTTCGCTCTCGGGGTCGCCCTGTGGGGCGCACCGGTCACCCTGATCGGGGTAGTCCCCCACCAGGTCACGGCGTTGCTGATGCTCGCCGGTGTCGGCGTGGGCAACTCGCTCATCGACCTCGCCGGCTTCACCCTGCTGGCCCGGCTGGCCGCCGACGAGGTGCTCGGTCGCGTGTTCGGCGTCCTGGAGAGCCTTGTCGCGCTGTCCATCGGCGTCGGTGCGCTTGCCGCCTCCCTCGTCGTCGAGGAGGCCGGCGTCCGCCCGGCGCTCATCGGCATCGGCCTGCTGTGCCCGCTCCTCGCAGTGGTCTCGTGGCGACGGTTGCGACGGATGGACCAGGCCATCGGGGTCCGCGACGACGACATCGCCCTCCTGCACACCGTGCCGATGCTGAGCGTCCTGCCCCTGCCGGCGATCGAGCAGCTGGCACGCGGCCTCGAACCCGTGGACGTCCCCGCTGGCACGTTCGTCTTCCGGCAGGGAGACGTCGGCAACCACTACTTCGTCATCGAGTCGGGGAAGGCCGAGGTCCTCGGGGACGACCGCTTGGTGACCACGCTCGGCGCAGGTCAGGGGTTCGGGGAGGTCGCGCTGCTGCGCCGGGTCCACCGCAGCGCCAGCGTCCGTGCGACCACCGACCTGCGGCTCAGGGCCCTGCCCTCCGACCGGTTCCTCCCCGTCGTCCTCGGCTACGCGCCGAGCGAGCGGGAGGCCGGGGTGGCGGTCGACACGATGCTCAACCGCTTCAGGCCGCTGGAGGAGCCGGACCCTCCGCGGCAGTAGGCCTGCTCAGCCGCGGCAGTGGTCCAGCACGGTCGTGGCGATGGCCTCCGGCGTGAGCCCGACGCGATCGAGCACCTGACCCCGGGAGCCGTGGTCGAGGAACTCGCGCGGAAGGCCGAAGAGGTCGATCGGGACGTCGATCTTGCTGGCACGCAGTGCTGCCGACACGTGTGAGCCGACACCCCCGGCGAGCGAGTTGTCCTCGATGACGGCGACCCGCTGGGCGTCGCGGGCGAGCCGGCCGAGCGCCGGGTTGACCGGGAGCACCCAGACCGGGTCGACAACGCGCACACGCAGCCCCTCGGCGGCGAGCTTGTCGGCAACGGTGAGCGAGGTCGCGACCATAGACCCGACCCCGACGAGGAGCACGTCGACCGGGCCCTCGTCGGGCTCGACGAGGACGTCGACCCCGTCGACGGTGCGCACGGTCTCGATGGGGTCGCCGACCGACCCCTTGGGGAAGCGGATCACCGAGGGCGCGTCGGCGAGGTCGACGGCAGCCCGCAGCGCCTGCGGGATCTGCTGGCCGTCGCGCGGGGCGGCGAGGTGGAGGCCCGGGACGATGCCGACGAGGGACATGTCCCACATGCCGTGGTGCGAGGCGCCGTCGGGACCGGTGATGCCCGAGCGGTCGAGGATGAACGTCACGCCCGCACGGTGCAGGGCACAGTCCATGAGGAGCTGGTCGAAGGCGCGGTTGAGGAAGGTGGCGTAGATCGCGACGACCGGGTGCAGGCCGGCATACGCCAGGCCGGCAGCCATCGTCGTCGCGTGCTGCTCGGCGATGCCGACGTCGAACGTGCGGTCGGGGAAGCGCTTCGAGAACGCGTCGAGCCCGACCGGGATCATCATCGCGGCGGTGAGGGCGACGATGTCCTCGCGCTCCTCCCCCAGCTCGACGAGCGCGTCGCTGAACTCCTCGGTCCAGCTGCGACCGGAGATCTCGAGGGGCAGCCCGGTCTCGGGGTTGATGACGCCGACCGCGTGGAACTGGTCGCTCTCGTCGTTGACGGCCGGGTCGTAGCCCTTGCCCTTCTGGGTGATGACGTGGACGAGGACGGGGCCACCGAAGGCCCGCGCCCGCTTGAGCGCCTGCTCCAGGGCGGCGAGATCGTGGCCGTCGACGGGACCGACGTACTTGAGGCCGAGGTCCTCGAACATCCCCTGCGGCGCGACGATGTCCTTGATGCCCTTCTTGACGCCGTGGAGCGTCTCGTACATCGCGCCGCCGACGACGGGCGTGCGGTGCAGGGTCGACTTGCCCCAGTCGAGGAAGCGCTCGTAGCCGCGCGTCGTGCGCAGGGTCGCGAGGTGGTCGGCCAGCCCACCGCGGGTGGGTGCGTAGGAGCGCTCGTTGTCGTTGACGACGATGACCAGAGGCAAGTCGTCCTCGGCGGCGATGTTGTTGATGGCCTCCCAGGCCATGCCGCCGGTGAGGGCGCCGTCACCGATGACGGCGACCGTGTGGCGGTCGCGCTCCCCGCGGATCACGCGGCCCGCGGCGATGCCGTGCGCCCACGACAGCGAGCTCGACGCGTGCGAGCTCTCGACGACGTCGTGCTCGGACTCGGACCTGCTGGGGTAGCCGGAGAGCCCACCCTGCTTGCGCAGCCCCGAGAAGTCGTGGCGCCCGGTGAGCAGCTTGTGCACGTAGGACTGATGACCGGTGTCGAAGACGACGGCGTCGCGCGGGCTGTCGAACACCCGGTGGATCGCGATGGTCAGCTCGACGACGCCGAGGTTGGGTCCGAGGTGGCCGCCGGTGCGGGAGACCTCGTCGACGAGGAAGGTCCGGATCTCCCGGGCCAGGGTCGCCAGCTCGGTGCGGGTGAGGTCCGCGAGGTCACCGGGTCCCTGGATGCGCTCCAACACGCTCACACGCACTCCCTCTGGCTGACGTCGTCCATCCGCAAGAGTCTAGGTGCTCCCGTCGAACCAGTCCTTCAGGGCAGGGCTCTCGCGGCCAACTCTCACGGGGTCGTCAGGAAACGCTCACAACCGCGGCACGAACGCGTGGCCCTCCATCGCCTCGAGCAGCAGCCCGGCCGCGCGACGGGCCGCGAGCAGCCGAGCACCCTCGGCCTCGAGAGCCGCCAGCGCGGCGGCGACGCCCTCGGGCTCGACGTGGTCGGCGAGGTCGACCCGCAGACCTCTGTATGCCGTCCGCATGGCTCCCAGCTGACCGTCGAGGTGGTGCGTGGTCACCCAGGCGAGGGCTATCGGGTGCCGGCGCCACACGGCATACATGCGGTAGTCCGCCGGGCAGTGGTCGAGCAGCCAGCCGACGGCCGGCATCTGCCATCCCGGCGCGCTCGGCGGTGGCACCCGGTCGGGCCAGCCCGGAGGCCCGCCGCGGGCCCCACCCGGAGCGCCCGGGCTGGCGGCCCGCCGCAACGGAGGCGCCGGATTGTCGAACATGCGTTCGATTCTAGCCCGTGTTCAGCGGTCGCGACCGAGCCGAGCCGGAGGGCCACATCGTGGACCGACCGGAGATCGAGCCATAACTGACTCTTATGCTATCCATCAACGTTTGCACCCCATTGAGGAACGAGGACCCATGACGAGCGTCGCCTCCGGCAGCCGCACGCTGCGGCCGCCACGCACCGGCCGGTCCAACGGCCAGTGGGCTGTCGACGGTCGCGAGCCGCTGAACCCCAACGAGGCGTTCAAGGCCGAGGACAACGGGCTCAACGTCCGCGAGCGGATCGAGACGATCTACGCGCGAGACGGCTTCGACGCGATCCCCGGTGAGGACCTGCACGGCCGCTTCCGGTGGTGGGGTCTCTACACCCAGCGCAAGCCCGGCATCGACGGCGGCCGGACCGCCCAGCTCGAGCCGCACGAGCTCGAGGACAGGTACTTCATGCTGCGCGTGCGCAGCGACGGCCGGGCCCTCTCCCCCACGCAGCTGCGGGTCCTCGGGGGCATCTCCACCGACTTCGCGCGCGAGAGCGCGGACATCAGCGACCGGCAGAACATCCAGTACCACTGGATCGGCATCGAGGACGTGCCCGAGATCTGGCGCCGGCTCGAGGCGGTCGGGCTGCAGACGACCGAGGCCTGCGGCGACACCCCGCGCGGGTTCCTCGGCAGCCCGGTCGCCGGTGTGGCCGCCGACGAGATCCTCGACCCGACGCCGGTCATCGACGAGATCACCTCGCGCTGGCTGGGCGACCCCGAGCTGTCCAACCTCCCCCGCAAGTTCAAGACCGCGATCACCGGGCACCCGAGCCTTGACGTCGTCCACGAGATCAACGACATCTCGCTCGTCGGCGTGGTGCACCCCGAGCTCGGCCCCGGCTTCGACCTCTGGGTCGGCGGCGCCCTCTCGACCGCGCCGAGGCTCGCCGAGCGCCTGGGCGTCTTCGTCTCCGAGGCCGACGCCCCCGACGTGTGGCACGGCGTCATCTCGATCTTCCGTGACTACGGCTACCGCCGGATGCGCACCAAGGCGCGGCTGAAGTTCCTGCTCGCCGAGTGGGGACCCGAGAAGTTCCGCCACGTCCTCGAGACCGAGTACCTCGGCCGGGCGCTGCCCGACGGCCCGGCGCCGGCTCCCGCCAAGGGGCCGGGTGACCACGTCGGCGTGCACCCCCAGAAGGACGGGCGCTTCTACGTCGGCGCCGCCCCCGTGGTCGGCCGCCTCAGCGGCACCTCGCTCAGCGCCCTGGGCGACCTGCTCGACCGCGTCGGCGCGGACGCCGTCCGGCTGACCGCCCACCAGAAGCTCGTCGTCCTCGGCGTGCCGGCCGAGGGTCTCGACGAGCTGGTCGCGGGCCTGGACGCCCTGGGGCTCTCCAGCGCGCCGAGCCCCTTCCGCCGGAGCACGATGGCGTGCACCGGCATCGAGTACTGCAAGCTCGCACTCGTCGACACCAAGGACACCGCGACGGCGGTCATCGCGGAGCTCGAGAAGCGCCTCGCCGGCATCGAGCTGGACACGCCGATCTCGTTGCACGTCAACGGGTGCCCGAACTCGTGCGCCCGGATCCAGACTGCCGACATCGGCCTCAAGGGGCTCATCACGACGACCGAGTCGGGCGAGCACGTCCCCGGCTTCCAGGTCCACCTCGGCGGCGGCCTCGCCTCCCCCGAGCGCGACGAGGCCGGCCTCGGTCGCACCGTGCGTGGCCTCAAGGTGCAGTCGGCCGACCTGGCCGACTACGTCGAGCGGGTCGTCCGCCGGTTCGTCGAGCAGCGCACCGACGCAGAGTCCTTCGCCACGTGGGCCCACCGCGCCACCGATGAGGAGCTGACATGAGCACCATCACCACACGCCGCACCCGAAGGAGTGAGGAGGAGCTGAGGGCCCTTGCGTTGGAGGGCTCCCTCCTCGACGACACCGACGCGGTCGCGGTCGCCCGCTGGGCCGCCGAGACGTTCCCCGGCACCCTGGCGGTGGCGTGCAGCATGGCCGAGGGCGTGCTGCCCCACCTCGTCTCGCAGCACGCGCCGGGCGTCGACGTGCTCTTCCTCGAGACCGGCTACCACTTCGCGGACACGATCGGCACCCGTGCCCGGGTGGCCGGCGAGCTCGACGTCACCGTCGTCGACGTGCGCCCCGAGCTCACGGTCGCCGAGCAGGACGTCCGATTCGGTCCGCGGCTGCACGACCGCGACCCGGCCGCCTGCTGCGCGATGCGCAAGATGGAGCCGCTCGCCCGCACCCTCGCCGGCTACGAGGCGTGGGTGACCGGGGTCCGCCGCGACGAGGCACCCACCCGGACCCACACGCCGCTCGTGACCTTCGACGAGAAGCATGGACTGGTCAAGGTCAACCCCCTGGTGACGTGGTCGCTCGACGACGTCACGGCATACGCGATCAACAACGCCGTCCCGGTGAACCTCCTTCTCTCCGACGGCTACCCGTCGATCGGGTGCGAGCCGTGCACGCGGCAGGTCGCTCCCGGCGACGACCCCCGGTCCGGTCGCTGGGCCGGGCTGTCCAAGACCGAGTGCGGGATCCACGAATGAGCGCCTCCCTGACCGACCGCCTCGCCGTCGATGCGCCGACGGTGCACGAGGACGTGCACGTCCTGAATCAGCTCGACGCCCTCGAGAGCGAGGCCATCCTCATCATCCGCGAGGTCGTCGGCGAGCTCGAGCGTCCGGTGCTGCTCTTCAGCGGCGGCAAGGACTCCGTCGTCATGCTGCACCTCGCCGCCAAGGCGTTCTGGCCGGCCCCGATCCCGTTCCCGGTGCTGCACGTCGACACCGGACACAACTTCCCCGAGGTCCTGGCCTATCGCGACGCGACCGTCGAACGTCTCGGGCTGCGGCTGGAGGTGGCCAGCGTCCAGGAATGGATCGACGACGGACGCCTCCGCGACCGGCCCGACGGCACCCGCAACCCGCTGCAGACGCTCCCGCTGCTCGACGCGATCACGAGCCACCGCTTCGACGCGGTCTTCGGGGGCGGCCGGCGCGACGAGGAGAAGGCCCGCGCCAAGGAGCGCGTCGTCAGCCTGCGTGACGAGTTCGGCCAGTGGGACCCGCGCACCCAGCGCCCCGAGCTGTGGAACCTCTACAACCCCCGCCACGCGCCGGGCCAGCACGTCCGCGTCTTCCCGATCTCGAACTGGACCGAGCTGGACGTCTGGCGCTACATCGAGCGCGAGCGGATCGAGCTCCCGGGGCTGTACTACTCGCACGACCGTGAGGTGTTCGAGCGCGACGGCATGTGGCTCGCCGTCGGTCCGCATTCGCAGCCGCGCGACGGCGAGGACGTGCAGACCCGCACGGTCCGCTACCGCACGGTGGGCGACATGTCCTGCACCGGCGCCGTCCTCAGCGAGGCGCGGACCGTCAGCGACGTCGTCACCGAGGTCGCCGCGTCGACCCTGACCGAGCGTGGAGCCACGCGCGCCGACGACCGGCTGTCCGAAGCCGCCATGGAGGACCGCAAGAAGGAGGGCTACTTCTGATGCCGACCCTGCTCCGCCTGGCCACCGCCGGCTCCGTCGACGACGGTAAGTCCACCCTCGTGGGGCGCCTGCTCCACGACACCAAGAGCGTCCTCGCCGACCAGCTCGCCGCCGTCGAGCGCGTCTCCCGCGACCGCGGCCTCACCGCCGCGGACCTCGCGCTGCTCACGGACGGGCTGCGGGCCGAGCGGGAGCAGGGCATCACCATCGACGTGGCCTACCGCTACTTCGCCACGCCGCAGCGGTCGTTCATCCTCGCCGACTGCCCCGGACACGTGCAGTACACGCGCAACACCGTGACCGGGTCGAGCACCGCCGACGTCGTCGTCCTGCTCGTCGACGCGCGCAAGGGCGTGGTCGAGCAGACCCGTCGACACCTGGCCGTAGGCGCGCTCCTGCGCGTCCCGCACGTCGTCGTCGCGGTCAACAAGATCGACCTCGTCGACGACGCCGAGTCGGTGTTCGGGCAGGTGAGCCGGGACGTGCGCGCGGTGGCCGAGCAGCTCGGGATCGCCGACGCCCACGCCGTGCCGGTCTCGGCCCTGCTCGGCGACAACATCGTCGAGCCTTCACCCGCCACACCCTGGTATGCCGGTCCGAGCCTGCTCGCGCTGCTCGAGACCCTCTCCCCCAGCGCCGAGGCCGACGAGGAGCCGTTCCGCTTCACCGTCCAGCTCGCGATCCGGCCGCAGGGCGCCGCGCGCGACCCGCGTCACGTCGACTACCGCGGGTATGCCGGCCAGGTCACCTCCGGGGTCGTCGCGCCCGGCACCGCGGTCGTCGCCCTGCCCTCCGGGCAGCGGACCACCGTGGTCGGCATCGACCTCGGTGAGGTCGAGCTCGACGAGGCGGCCGCAGGACGATCTGTGACACTGCGGCTCGCCGACGACGTCGACCTCTCGCGCGGTGACACGCTCGTCGCGGCCGACGACGTGCCGGCCCTGACCCAGGACGTCTCCGGTGTCCTGTGCTGGCTCGGCGACACCGCGCTGCGCCCCGGCGCACGCGTCCTCGTCAAGCACCGCTCCCGGACGGTGCCCGCGATCGTGTGCTCCATCCAGGGGCGGCTCGACCTCGACACCCTCCGGACCCAGCCGTCGGAGGGCCTGTCGCTCAATGACATCGGGCAGGTCACGCTGCGCACCGCGTCACCGCTGCCGATTGAAGACTACTCGCGCAGCCGTGCGGGCGGCGCCTTCCTCGTGATCGACCCCACCGACGGCAACACGGTGGCGGCCGGGATGGCCGGCACCCTGTGAGCCTCCCTCTCGCCCTGGACCTCACCGACCGCCTCGTCGTCATGGTGGGGGGCGGACCCGTCACCGGGCGCCGGCTGCACGCCTTCGTCGCGGAGGGTGCCCGGGTGCGCGTCGTGGCCCCGTGGGTGTGCGAGGACGTCGCCGAGGTGCTGGCCCGCGACCCGGTCCTGGTCGAGTGGGTGCGGCGCGACTACACCGGTCCCGACGACCTCGACGGTGCGTGGCTGGTGCACACTGCGGCCGGCGACGGCGCGGTGGACACGGCCGTGCGCGAGGACTCGGCCGCCCTGCGGCTGTGGTGCATCGACGCCACCGATGCGTCGGCGACCGCGGCGAGGGTGCTCGCCCGGACCGAGGTCGAGACGCCCGACGGGGTGGTGACCGTGGCGGTGCACGCCGGCGGGGACCCGCGCCTGGCCGCCGGCGTGCGGGACGGCATCGACCTCGCACTCCGCAGCGGCGTCATCGACCTGCGCCGGCGCCGCCCGCGCACGACCGGCTGGGTGGCCCTCGTCGGCGGCGGGCCCGGCAGCGACGGTCTGCTCACGACCCGCGGCCACGAGCTCCTCGCCTCGGCCGACGTCGTCGTGGTCGACCGCCTCGCTCCGCGAGGGGTCGTGTCGCGACTGCCCGAGTCCGTCCGGGTCATCGACGTCGGCAAGACCCCGCACCACCATCCGGTCCCCCAGGACCGGATCAACGCGATCCTCGTCGAGGAGGCGCAGCGCGGACACGGCGTCGTCAGGCTCAAGGGAGGCGACCCCTACGTGCTCGGTCGCGGAGGCGAGGAACGCCTCGAGTGCGAGGCACACGGCATACCCGTCGAGGTCGTGCCGGGGGTGACGAGCGCGGTCGCGGTCCCGGCGGCGGCCGGCATACCGGTCACGCACCGTGGCGTCGCGAAGTCCTTCACGATGGTCACGGGACACGAGCAGGTCCCGTCGTTGCCCACGGGGTCGGACCACACCCTCGTGCTGCTCATGGGGGTGTCCCTCCTGCGAGAGACCGCACTCGCCCTGGTGTCGCAGGGGCGGTCGGTGGACTGCCCCGTGGCGATCATCGAGCGCGGGTTCCTGCCGGACCAGCGCGTGACGATCGGTACGCTCGAGGACATCGCCGACCTCGCCGACTCATGCGGCGTGCAGTCTCCGGCGGTCATCGTCGTCGGCGACGTCGTCAGGCTCGCGCACCCGGTCTGATCCGCAGCCCCGCCAAGGAGAACGCATGACCGCACCATCACTCGACAGCAGTGCCCGGGTCGCGACCGACGCGTCGGCCCGCTACGCCAAGCAGCTCGCCTCGCACCTCGGTCGGCGGATCGAAGCTGAGCCGGTGGAGGACGGCTGGCTGCTCCGCATCGGCAGCGGGACGTGCGAGCTGCGGCCCGAGGCCGACGCCCTCGTCCTGTCGGCGACCGCGCCGGACGCCGCCACTCTCGCCACCGTCGAGGACGTCGTCGGGCGCCACCTGGTGCGGTTCGGCGCGCGCGCCGGTCTCTCCGTCGAGTGGTCAAGCGGCACCCGCAACGAGGCCGTCGCGCCGGAGGAGCTCGACCCCGCCTGACGGCCCCCGTCATTGGCCCGGGCCAGGGCGTGGCCCAGCCGGGTGCGGCGCATGGGCACCGCACCCGGCTGAGCCGTCCCTGTCAGGTGTGGCTCGGCAGCTCACCCTCAGGTGAGGAGAGCCCGGCGACGTGCGCCCACGAGGAGCAGGGCGCCGAGGACCGCCAGCGTGAAGCCGACGCCCAGGAGCACGCCAGCCTCGCTGCCGGTCTGCGCGAGGTTGCCCGAGGGCGCTCCCATGGCCACGACAGCGGTCGGAGCGACCCGGACGGTGCTGCGGCTGGCCTGCGGGGTTGCGCCCTCGCGGATGCCGCCCTCGTCGGTGAGCACTGCCGGCGACGTCGGAAACTCCGGCTCAGTGGGGTTGTCCGAGTTGCCCGGGGTTCGCGGGTCCGTCGGGTTCACCGGCTCGACCGGCTCCGTCGGGTTCACCGGCTCGACCGGGTCCGTCGGGTCCGCCGGGTTGATGGGGTCGGTCGGGTCCGTCGGCTCCGCCGGGTTGATGGGGTCGGTCGGGTCAACAGGGGTTCCCGGATCGGTGGGAACCCCGGGCGGGGTCGTCCCGCCCTTGGTGCTGGAGTCCCCGAGAACCGAGACGGCGTTCCCGCCGACCGTCACCGGAACCTCGACCGGAGCCGAGACCTGGTTCCCACCAGCGACCGAGTTCTCACCCGAGGTGCTGGTGTCACCGCCGGTGGCGCCGCCACCGGTCGCCGGAGTCGTGCCAGCGTTCGTGGTGCTGGAGTCTCCGAGAACCGAGACGGCGTTGCCGCCGACCGTCACGGGTGCCTCGACCGGAGCCGAGACCTGGTTCCCGCCCAGGGCCGAGTCCTCACCCGACGTGGCGCTGTCCCCACCGGTGCTGGTGCCGGACTCGCCGGTGGTCGAGCTCGCAGCGGTGTCCTTGCTGCTCGAGTCCCCGACGACCGAGACGGCGTTCCCGCCGACCGTCACCGGAACCTCGAGCGGAGCCGAGACCTGGTTCCCACCAGCGACCGAGTCCTCACCCGACGTGGCGCTGTCCCCACCGGTGCTGGTGCCGGACTCGCCGGTGGTCGAGCTCGCAGCGGTGTCCTTGCTGCTCGAGTCCCCGACGACCGAGACGGCGTTCCCGCCGACCGTCACCGGAACCTCGAGCGGAGCCGAGACCTGGTTCCCACCAGCGACCGAGTCCTCACCCGACGTGGCGCTGTCCCCACCGGTGCTGGTGCCGGACTCGCCGGTGGTCGAGCTCGCAGCGGTGTCCTTGCTGCTCGAGTCCCCGACGACCGAGACGGCGTTCCCGCCGACCGTCACCGGTGCCTCGACGGAGACCACGGCCTGGTTGCCGCCGAGGATGCTTCCGGCGCCAGTGGTGTCGTCAGCCTGTGCCTGGGCGGAGAGGGCGATCCCGCCGCCGACCACGAGGGCGATCTGCAGCCCTCGTCGCAGTGATGCGTTCATGGTTGTTCCCTTCGAGAGTGATGCGTGGAAGCCCGCAACCGCGGGCACTGCTCGGACAGCGCCTACCAAGGCGCTGGAGCGGCATCAATCAGGTCGAGAACCCGGCTCCGTGGCTGGACCGGAGGTGAACCGCGACGTGGAGGACGTCGGTGCGGCGGAAGAGCCTTCGGGAAGGCTGAGAGCACCCGAGGTGGTGGCGACGTCGGCCCCACCCGGAACCGATGTCACGGACGAGCCCGAGCCCGGAACTGCTCCGGGCTGGGGACCCGCGGGCCGAGGAGCCGGTATGGACGGCGCGCGGTCGGTTGCCCCCGACGCCACCACCGTCGAGGCGGCTGTGAGCGTGAGGTCGCCCAGAGAGAGGGTCCACGGGTTGCCCGCGTGAAGGGCGACGGCGAAGGGAGCGGCGTCGGCAGCATGTCCGACAGGCCCCAGCTGCCCGAGTCCCACGAAGGCTTGTGCAACGGTCGGCTTCGCGGCGTTGTCACCCACCTCGACGAGGGGAGCAGCGGCGTCCGACGCGGCGGGCATTTCGGTCACTGCGTCGACCACCGTGACCACCGGGTTGACAGGGCTGACCACCGGGTCAATCTCGCCGATGACCGGCGGAAGGACGGCGGTGACAGGAGCCACGACCGGCTCGACGGCGGCCTTCACGACCGGCTCCACAGCGGCCTTCACGACCGGCTTGACGACTGGCTTGACCACGGTCTCGGAGACGGTTCGGACGGGCTCGTCGACGACCTTGGCCGGCTCCGCCACCACGTCCTCGACCGCGTCGACGGGCGCCGTGACGACGTCCGTGTCCGGCTCCGGGACAGCACTGCGGGCGGGCGCGCTGTCGACCACGTCGACCGTGCTGTCCACGACCTGTTCGACGGTCGTGACGGCGTCACCGGTGCCCAGCAAGCCAGAGTCGTCGGCGTGAGCCGACGTCGTCGACGCGAGGAAGAACCCGAAGAGCAGAAACGCAGCACCGAGCAGCAGCCTGAGCAGGCCGGTGCGGGACGGTGCAGCGCCCATGAGTCACCCCCGAATCCTGAACCCCGATGTGGTTGTTCCCAGTCGAGCGCAGTGTTGGAGACCTCGCAACGCGAGGAGCGGCCAGGCCGAGGAGTGACTACCCGCCGGTATCGGATCCCTGACCTGCGACTTTCCCTGAATTCCCTTGCAGCACAACGTCGCTCACGGATGGCCATGCCAGGAGCGGCCGTTCCTGGGTCCCACAAAGATAGTCACCCGACGGGAGACGTCAGCCGACCACGACGTCCAGTCCGGGGGCCTGCACGTCCACGACCTCGCCGTCCGCGTTGACGGAGACCGTGACGTCGACGTCTCCGACCCGGAGGCCGCGGACGGTCATGGCGCCGAAGGGCGCCGGGGTGATCGGTGCCAGGGCCAGGGTGCGTTTCGGAGCGTCGGCGCGGAGACCGAGAACCGCCTCGGCGAGCGCACCGGCCGAGGCAGCAGCCCAGGCCTGCGGCCGACAGGAGGCCGGGTAGGGCACGGGGCGACGCATGAGCAGGTCGCCGCCGAACAGCTCGGGCCATCGGTTCCCGCTCCACGCCCCCATGTCCACCATCGTGCGCAGCACTCGGCCGGCCTCGTGCGGGAACCCTTCCTGGGCCAGGCCCAGGGCTGCGATGGCGTTGTCGTGGGTCCAGACGGACCCGGTGTGGTAGCCCACCGGGTTGTATGCCGGGTTGTCCCGCGACAGGGTGCGCACCCCCGCGTCGCCCAGCATGTCCGGCCCGGTCAGCACGTGGGCCGTCCACCTGGCCTCAGCGGCCGTGAGCACTCCGGTCCCCAGGACGTGGCCCATGTTGCTCCCGACGCCGTCGACGCAGTGCCCGTCGCCGCCGATCGCCATGGCCAGGTGGCGGCTGCTCCCCGAGTCCACCCAGAACCGTTCGCGCACCACATCGGTCAGATCGTCGGCCCACGAGCGCCACGCGTCCCCGGACGTCCCGAAGACCGACTCGAGCAGGTGCGCCGCACCTCGAGCTGCCGCCACGGCATACGACTGCGTCTCGACCAGGGCGATCGGGGCATCGGCGACCGACCCGTCCCGGCGGCGCATCGAGTCCCCCGAGTCCTTCCAGCCCTGGTTGGCCAGACCCGATCCGCTCTCGTCGACGTAGCGCAGCAGCCCGTCACCGCGCTCGGCCTCGCTCCGCATCCAGGAGAGGGCGCCGTGCATGCTCGGTTCGAGCTCCCGCACGACCCGCTCGTCCAGTCCCCAGCGCCACGCATCGTGCAGCAGCCGCAGCCACAGCGCGGTCGCGTCGACCGACCCGTAGTAGACGGGTGGCAGGCTCATCGCCGAGACCGGATCGACGTAGGTGCTGCGACGGACCTCGTGGAGGATCTTGCCCGGGGCAGACGCCGTGTGGGGCTCGACCGAGGTGCCCTGCCGACGGGCCAGTGCCCTCAGCGTCCCCCGCGCGAGGTCGGTGCCGAACGGGAGCATGAAGCGGGCCGTCCAGAGGGAGTCGCGACCGAAGAGCGTGAGGTACCACGGCGTCCCGGCTGCAGCAAAGACGTCGGAGGCGGACTCGGGATCGGTGAGCAGGAGGCCGCGCAGGTCGGCCAGCGACTGGGTCATGAGGTGACCGGGTCTCGGGTCGGCGGCCACGACCTCGACGCCGGACCAGTCGATCGTGTTCCAGCCGGAGTCGGTGGCGAACGACGGGTCGCCCCTGCGCTGGCTCGTCACGCTCGTCTGCAGGGTGGCAGAGCCGCCAGGAGCCACCGTCGCCGACCAGAGCCAGGTCGTGCCGTCGTCATCACGCCCGACGGTCCCGCCATCGGCCCTGAATGTCGTGGTGTGCCGTTCGTCCTGCCAGGAGACGGAGCCGTCGGTGGTGCGTGGCTCGAGAATCTCGCCGGACCCGCCGGCCTTGACCGCCCCCACGTCCGCGCCGTCGCCGCCGAGGCGGATGGCCAGCCTGACCTTGACCCGTTCGGTGGCGTGGGAGGTGATCGTCAGGTCCTCGTGCATTCCCTGGTCGACCAGGGTGCGCTTCCGGAGGAGCTCCACGGTGGGGTCCGCACCCTCGTCGCCCAGCGAACGGAGCTGGGTGGAGACGGTTGTCGCCGATCCCGAGCTGGCCGCGGCCAGCCACGCAGGCGACTCCCCCGCAACCCGGACCTCCCAGGTCGAGAGCACCCTCCGGTCGTCCACGAACAGACCGGTCCCTGGACTGCCCATGTCCCCCAGCCGGTCCGAGAGGCTGGTGACGTTGCCGCGGACGGCAATCTCCAGCTCGTGGAGCCATGGCTGCACGTAGCGGGTCATCCTCGCCCCTCTTCCTCGATGTCAACGCCGACGCCCGCGCCCACTTGACACTCAAACGTGGCGCGCGTCACAGTGGGCACTATAGCGATTTGAAGGTTCAAATTCGAGAGGTCCGAGTTTGGCCGCCAGTCGCACCGCTTCTCACCGTCGAGGAGGTCCGCCATGGCGACGCCGTCGTCCGCCCGAGCCCGTGCGACCGTCAACGACGTCGCGTGGGCCGCCGGCGTCTCTCGCCAGACCGTCTCGAACGCCCTCAAGCATCCCGAGAGGGTGCGGCCGGACACGTTGCAGCGGGTGCACGCCGAGATCGACCGACTGGGCTACTCCCCCTCGACGGCCGCCAGCTCGCTGCGCCAGCAGCGGGCTGGCGCGGTCGGTATGGAGCTCACCGGGCTGGGGGCGCACTCGCTCAGCGACGCGCTGGCGCCGTTCCTCGTGTCGCTCACCATCGCCGCACCCTCCCACGAGTGCCACATCGTCACGTTCGGCTCGGATCGAGGTGGCCCCACGCTCGAGCGCTACCGCGAGATGTGGCGGAGCCGCCTCGTCGACGCCTTCGTCATCATGGACACCCACCACGACGACCCGCGCCCCACGTGGCTGGCCGGGCACGGGATCCCGTTCGCGTCCTTCGGCCGCGTGTGGGACGAGCCGGGCTTCACGGCGTGGGCGGACGTCGACGGGTGCGCGGGCACCCAGTCCGCGGTGGACCATCTCGTGGCGAGAGGTTACGGCGCCATCGGCTTCCTCGGCTGGCCGACGGGATCGCTGGTCGGCGACGAGCGACGAGACGGATGGCTCGCGGCAACGGCACGGCACGGACGCGAGGACCCGACCCTCCAGGCGACCTCGAAACAGGACCTCAAGGAGTCGATCGACGCCGCCGGCCCCCTCGTCGACCGCGTCGGCAGGGGAGGCGCTGTCGTCTGCGCCTCCGACCTGCTCGCCCTCGCCGTGCACCACGTGCTGCTCAGCCGAGGCCTCACCCCCGGTCGTGACGTCGGCATCGTCGGCTTCGACGGATCCCAGTCGGCCCAGGCGCACGGACTCACCAGCGTCGCCCAGCCCTACCGCGCCATCGCCGACGAGCTGCTCACGCAGGTGCACGACCAGCTGACGTCAGGTCAGCACCGGCCCTCCGGCGTGATGCTCACTCCCACCCTCGTTCCCCGGTCCAGCTCCCACCCCGATCCGCCACCGCCCCACCACCACCACCAGGAGAAGTCATGAACACCAACCGCGCTCGTCGCTCCCGCGCCGCCGTCGTCTGCGCCGCAGGCGTCGTCCTCTCCCTCGCCGCATGCGGCGGCGGTGGAGGGTTCGAGGAGGAGTCCGCTGCCCCGCAGCAGTCGACGGGACCCTCCAAGCTCCAGATCCTCATCGGCACCTCCGGTGACGCCGAGACCGCCGCGGTCAAGGCGGCAGCGGACGGCTGGTCGAAGAAGACGGGCAACACCGCCGAGGTCGTCGTCGCCTCCGACCTCAACCAGCAGCTGGGGCAGGGCTTCGCCGGTGGGACCCCGCCGGACATCTTCTACGCCGACGCCGCGCGCATCGGTGACTTCGCCAAGGCGGGAAACCTCTATGCCTACGGCGACCAGGTCCAGGACGCCGGCTTCCTCGACAGCCTCGTCAAGACCTACACCTACGACGGCAAGCTGCAGTGCGCGCCCAAGGACTTCTCGACGCTCGCGCTCATCATCAACACCGACCTGTGGACCAAGGCCGGCCTGACCGACGCCGACATCCCCAAGGACTGGGCCGGTCTCGAGGCCGCCGCCAAGAAGCTCACCAACGGCAAGGTCACCGGCCTCGTCGTCAGCGGCGAGTGGGCCCGGCTCGGGGCCTTCATGCGGCAGGCGGGTGGTTGGGTCGTCAACGAGGACGGCACCGAGGTCACCGCCGACTCCCCCGAGAACGTCGCCGGCCTCACCCAGGCCAAGAAGATGATCGCGGCGGGCACCTTGAAGTACGCCAAGGAGGTCGACTCCGGCTGGGGCGGTGAGGCGCTCGGCAAGGGTGTCGCCGGCATGACGATCGAGGGCAACTGGATCCGCGGCGCGCTCACCAAGGACTTCCCGAACATCAAGGCCAAGGTCGTCGAGCTGCCCGAGGGTCCGGCCGGCAAGGGCACCCTCCTCTTCAGCAACTGCTGGGGCATCGCCGCGAAGTCGAAGTCGCAGGCCGCGGCGGTCGACCTCGTCAAGACGCTGACGGCGACCACGCAGCAGATGGAGTTCGCCAAGGCGTTCGGCGTCATGCCGTCGACCAAGGACGGCGCCCAGCAGTACAGCCAGCAGTTCCCGGACGATGCTGCCTTCGCTGCCGGTGGTGAGTACGGTCAGGGTCCGGTCAACGCCCCCGGCTTCGACCCGGTCATGGCCGCCTTCAACACCGACCTCGAGCAGCTGAAGAGCAAGGAGCCCAAGGCCATCCTCGAGAGCCTGCAGAAGAACGGCACCGCCGCCCTCGGCGGGAACTGACGGATGTCCGCCACCACCACGCCCCGCCGCGGCCGGCAGATCGCCGGCCGCGGTGGGACGCGCGCGGGTGACACCGCTGCGGGCTGGCTCTTCACCGCCCCCATGCTCCTCATCCTCGGGGTCTTCCTCTTCATCCCCGTGCTCATGGCCTTCTACGTGAGCCTGACGAGCTGGAACGGCAACGGCTCCCCGTTCACGGGTGGCGAGAACGCGAAGTTCGTCGGGGTCGAGAACTACACCTCCCTTTTCGCCGAGGAAGGTCTGCGGCGGCAGAACTTCATGCAGAGCATCGGCAACAACTTCTGGTTCGTCTTCTTCGTCGTCCCGCTCCAGACCGCGTTGTCGTTCTTCCTCGCCCTGATCGTCAACAACAAGTTCCTCAAGGGCAAGGGCTTCTTCCGCACCGCCTTCTACTTCCCGTCCGTGACAAGCTCCATCGCCATCTCGGTCGTCTTCATCTTCCTGTTCGCCAACTCCGGCGCCGTGAACGCGGTCCTCAGCCTTCTCGGGATCAACGGACCCGCGTGGTTCAGTGACCCCCGCGGACTTTTCCACATCCTGGCCGGAGGCGTCGGCGTGGACACGGCGCCCGGGTTCGCCGAGGCCCAGGTGTTCGGCCGCAGTCTGTGGGACTGGTTCTCCGGGCCGTCGGTCGCGATGTGCGTCGTCATCATCCTCGTCATCTGGACGACGACCGGCACCTTCATGCTCATGTTCCTGGCGGCGCTGCAGGACGTCCCGGTCGAGGTCGAGGAGGCCGCGATGATGGACGGCACCACCGGGTGGCAGAAGCTGCGGCACGTCACCGTGCCGATCCTCAAGCCGGCCTTCTTCCTCGTGACCACCCTCGGGCTCATCGGGACCTGGCAGGTCTTCGACCAGATCTACGTCATGGGCAAGGGCGCCCCGGCGAACACGACGCTCACCCCGGCGTTCCTCTCCTACAAGCAGTCCTTCACGAGCCTCGACTACGGCACGGGCGCGGCGATCTCCTTCATCGTCTTCGCCCTCATCATCGCCCTCACCTCGGGCCAGCGGTGGCTCCTGAGGGACCGTGACGTCAAACCCCGGCGCAGGGCGCGGGTAGCCAGCATCGCGGCGTCCAACACCCAGACCGGAGCGAGGAAATGACCCACCGCACACCGCAGTGGAAGCTGCTGGTCCTCTACGGCCTTCTCGTCCTCTTCGCGGTCGGGTTCATCTACCCGTTCTTCATCCAGATCGCGACGTCGTTCAAGTCCAACCCCGCGGCCACGGAGAACCCGCTCAGCCTCATCCCCAACCCGTTCGACCTCGACGCCTGGCGCCGGATCTTCGGAGTCGAGGGCGGCTCGGCCGTCCCCATCCCCACGTGGACCAAGAACTCCTTCCTCGTGGCCACGGTCGTCACGGTCCTCCGGGTCTTCCTGGACAGTCTCGCCGGCTATGCGTTGTCGCGCCTGAAGTTCCGCGGACGCGGCTTCATGTTCGCGACGGTGCTCGCCGTGATGAGCGTCCCCGGGGTGGCGCTGCTCATCCCCAAGTTCCTCATCGTCAACTACCTGGGGATCTACGACACCTACACCGCGATGATGCTCCCCCTCATCGTCGACGCCGCCGGTGTCTTCATCATGAAGCAGTTCTTCGACTCGATCCCCGTCTCGATCGAGGAGGCCGCCCGGATCGACGGAGCCGGCGTGTTCCGCACGTTCTGGTCGGTCGTGCTCCCGATGGCCAAGCCGGCGCTGATCACGCTGACGATCCTGTCCTTCCAGGGCTCTTGGAACGAGTTCGCGCACTTCCTCGTCACCACCCAGGACGTCGAGAAGCGCACCCTCGTCACCGGCCTCGCCAGCCTGGCCAGCGGTGAGCTGAGCGCCGGCACCCAATACCCGCTCAAGCTCGGCGCGGCCCTGCTCACCACCATCCCGGTCGCGATCCTCTTCTTCATCTTCCAGCGGCACTTCACCTCGGGCGCCAACGAGGGCGGCGTCAAGGGCTGACCGGGCAGACCACGCACGACGCCCGTATGCCGGAAGCTTCCGGCATACGGGCGTCGTCGTCTCCCGACGAGGTCGGGACTACTTCACGAGCGAGCGCAGGACGTACTGGAGGATGCCGCCGTTGCGGTAGTAGTCGGCCTCACCCGGGGTGTCGATCCGCAGGACCGCGTCGAAGGAGACCTCCTCGCCGCCCTCCCTGGTCGCCACGACCTTGACCGTCCGCGGCGTCCGCCCCTCGTTCAGCTCCGTGACGCCCGTGACCGAGAAGGTCTCGGTGCCGTCGAGGCCGAGGGAGTCGGCGTTCTCGCCCTGGGGGAACTGCAGCGGCAGCACGCCCATGCCGATGAGGTTGGAGCGGTGGATGCGCTCGTAGCTCTCGGTGATGACCGCACGCACGCCCAGCAGCGCGGTGCCCTTGGCCGCCCAGTCGCGCGACGAGCCGGAGCCGTACTCCTTGCCCGCGAGGATGACGAGCGGGATGCCCGCCTCCTGGTAGCTCGCCGAGGCGTCGAAGATGGTGCTCTGCTCGCCGCCCTTGGTGAAGTCGCGGGTGAAGCCGCCCTCGACACCGTCGAGCAGCAGGTTCTTCAGCCGGATGTTGGCGAAGGTGCCGCGGATCATGACCTCGTGGTTGCCGCGCCGGGAGCCGTAGGAGTTGAAGTCCTTGCGCTCCACGCCGTGCTCGGCGAGGTAGGTGCCCGCCGGGCTGTCGGCCTTGATCGAGCCGGCCGGGCTGATGTGGTCGGTCGTGACCGAGTCACCCAGCTTGGCGAGGACGCGGGCGCCCTCGATGTCGGTGACGGGCGTCGTCTCCATCTGCATGCCGTCGAAGTACGGGGGCTTGCGGACGTAGGTCGAGTCGGGGTCCCAGTCGAATATGTTGCCCTCGGGGGTGGGCAGGCTCTGCCAGCGCTCGTCGCCGGCGAAGACGTCGGCGTAGTCGTCGGTGAAGAGCTGCTTGCTCAGGGCCGTGCCGATCGTCGCCTCGACGTCGGCCGGGGTGGGCCAGATGTCCTTGAGGAACACGTCGTTGCCAGCCTCGTCCTGGCCGAGAGCGTCGGTCTGGAAGTCGAAGTCCATCGTGCCGGCGAGGGCGTAGGCGATGACGAGCGGCGGCGACGCGAGGTAGTTCATCTTCACGTCGGGGTTGATGCGACCCTCGAAGTTGCGGTTGCCGGACAGGACGGAGACGACGGCGAGGTCGTGCTCGTTCACGGCCGCGCTGACCTCGTCGATGATCGGGCCGGAGTTGCCGATGCACGTCGTGCAGCCGTAGCCGACGAGGTGGAAGCCGAGCTTCTCGAGGTAGGGCCACATGCCGGCCTTCTCGTAGTAGCCGGTGACGACCTTGGACCCGGGCGCCATCGAGGTCTTGACCCACGGTGCGACCGTGAGGCCCTTCTCGACGGCGTTTTTGGCGAGCATGGCCGCTGCCATCATCACGGACGGGTTCGAGGTGTTGGTGCACGACGTGATCGACGCGATGGCGACGATGCCGTGGTCGACCTCGGTCTGCTGACCATCGAGGGTGATGGAGACCGGGTTGCTCGCCCGGTCACCGTTGAGCAGCGTCGAGTGGCTGGGGCGGCCCGCCTCCTGCGACTGCTCGTGCACGTCGTGGGACGGCGAGTCCGAGGCCGGGAACGTGCCCATGAGCTCCTGGTCCACGGCGCTCTTCTCGATGCCGTTGCCGTCGACGACGTAGTTCTTGAGGTCGGCGCGGAACTGCTTCTTGGCGTCGGTGAGCGCGATGCGGTCCTGCGGGCGCTTCGGTCCGGCGATCGAGGGGACGACCGTGGAGAGGTCGAGCTCGAGGCGCTCGGAGTAGCGGGCTTCGGGCTGGTCGGGGCCGGCGTGCAGCCACAGCCCCTGCTCCTTGGCGTAGGCCTCGACCAGGGCGACCGACTCGTCGGAGCGACCGGTGAGGCGCAGGTACTCGAGCGTGACGTCGTCGATCGGGAAGATCGCGCAGGTCGAGCCGAACTCGGGGCTCATGTTGCCGATGGTGGCGCGGTTCGCGAGCGGCACCGCCGAGACGCCCTCGCCGTAGAACTCGACGAACTTGCCGACGACCCCGTGCTCGCGCAGCATCTCGGTGATCGTGAGGACGACGTCGGTGGCGGTCGCACCCTCCGGGATTGAGCCAGAGAGCTTGAAGCCGACGACGCGCGGGATGAGCATCGACACGGGCTGGCCGAGCATGGCCGCCTCCGCCTCGATGCCGCCGACGCCCCAGCCGAGCACACCGAGGCCGTTGACCATCGTCGTGTGGCTGTCGGTGCCGACGCACGTGTCCGGGTAGGCCACCGTGCGCCCGTCGAGCTCGCGGGTCATGACCGTGCGCGCCAGGTGCTCGATGTTGACCTGGTGGACGATGCCGGTGCCCGGCGGCACGACCTTGAAGTCGTCGAAGGCCGTCTGGCCCCAGCGGAGGAACTTGTAGCGCTCGTTGTTGCGCTCGTACTCGATCTCGACGTTGCGCTCGAACGCGTCCGAGCGGCCGAAGACGTCGATGATGACGGAGTGGTCGATGACCAGCTCGGCGGGGGCGAGCGGGTTGATCTTCTCGGGGTTGCCGCCGAGGTCGGCGACGGCCTCGCGCATGGTGGCGAGGTCGACGACGCAGGGCACGCCGGTGAAGTCCTGCATGATCACGCGCGCCGGCGTGAACTGGATCTCGGTGTCGGGCTGGGCGTTCTCGTCCCAGCCGCCGACGGCGCGGATGTGGTCGGCCGTGATGTTGGCCCCGTCCTCGGTCCGCAGCAGGTTCTCGAGGAGGACCTTGAGGCTGTAGGGAAGCGTCTCGCTGCCCTCGACCGCCGCGAGGCGGTAGATGTCGTAGGCCTTGTCGCCCACCTGGAGTTCGCCGTGTGCCTTGAAGCTGTCAGTGCTCGTCACGAGCCTGCTCCTTCCACGCGTCATCGCGTCTGTCGGTCCACCGAATTATCTTGACGTCAAGATACTAGTCGATTGGTCTGCATGTCCAACCCTCCCACGGCGTCTTGCTCCGTGGGCAGGGAGAGTTCGGGCGGCGGGACACTCCAGTGCGGTTCTCGTGCCGCAGGACGCGGTATGCCGTCCGCTCACCCGCCGATGATGTCCTCGGCGACATCGACGGCCCGGTCGATCGGCACCGCGAACCCGATGCCGATGGACCCGGAGGCCCGGCCGGTCACGGTGGCGATCGCCGTGTTCACCCCGACGACCTGGCCGTCGAGGTTCACGAGCGGTCCGCCCGAGTTCCCGGGGTTGATCGAGGCGTCGGTCTGGATGACCCTCTGGCTCGCCGCCCCACCCAGGCTGGCGGTGCGCTCCACGGCGCTGACGATGCCGGCGGTCACCGTCCCGTCGAGACCGAGGGGCGAGCCGACCGCGATGACCGGCTGGCCGATCCGCAGGGCCGAGGACCGCCCGATCCGCACCGGCTCGAGCGACTGCGGATCGGCGCGCAGGACGGCGATGTCGTCGGTCTCGCTGCTGCCGACGACGATCGCGGTGACCACCCGACCGCCCGCCAGCTGCAGGGAGACGGAGGTCGCACCCTCCACGACGTGGTGGTTCGTCATGACGTGCCCGCGGTCGTCGAGGACGAACCCCGACCCTGTGGACTGGCCGGCCCGCACCTGCACGACGCTGGGCAGGATCGCCTGCGCGGCACCCTCCTCCGTGCCCGTGGCCGCCGCCGGGACGCGCGCCGACGGGTTCTCGGCGGCGATGCCCGACCCGGACGACGGGGCCGGATCCGGGCCGAGCACGACGGCGGCGCCGGCTCCGGCCAGTCCGCCCGACAGGGCTGAGGCCAGGAGGAGCGCAGGGAGACGGCTGCGTCGCCGCTCCCGACCCGAGGGCACCGGGTCTCCCGTCGAGTCGGTCGGAGCGTGCGGGGTCGACGACTCGGGCATCGCGGCCCGCAGGAAGTCGGGGCCGGAGGGCTCCCCGAGCCCACGCCAGCCGGCCGTCACGGGAGCCTCGAGAACCAGAGCAGCGACATCGCGGCGGCGGCCAGGGCCAGGAGGAACCCGGCGGCCGCGAGGTGGGGCGTGATCTCGCGCGGCTCGGTGCGCCACCCGATGGAGGAGCCGATGTCCTCGTAGACCTCGGCGAGCTCGTCGCCGCTCTCCGCGGTGTAGGCGGCTCCGCCGGTGCCGTCCGCCAGCGCGGCGAGCGCCTCGATGTCCACCGGGACCGGCACCAGGCGTCCCTCGATCTCGACGGTGCCCTCCTGGGTGCCGTAGGCGATGGTCGAGACCGGGACGGCCGCCTCGACGGCGGCGATCGCGGCCTCGTCAGGGCTGCGGCCAGAGGTGTTGGTGCCGTCCGAGAGCAGGACGATGCGGGCGGGCACGTCGAGGTTCTCGTCGCCCTCTGCCATCGCGGCGACCTGGTCGAGAGAGGTGAAGACCGCCTCGCCGATGGCGGTGCTGTTGGCCAGGGGCAGCCCGGCCAGCGCACCCGCGACCGCCTCGTGGTCGGTGGACGGCGTCGCGACGACCGAGGTCGACCCCGAGAACGTCACCAGCCCGACGTTGAACGTGTCGGGGAGGTTCTCGATGAACGCGGCGGCGGCCTGCTTGGCGGCCTCCATCCGCGTCGGCAGGACGTCGGAGGCCTCCATCGAGCGTGACACGTCGAGGGCGACGATGACGGTGGCCCGCTCGTGCGGGACCCGCACGTCGACCACCGGCCGTGCGGCCGCGAGGGCCATCGCGGTGAGGGCCAGGAGGAAGGCCGCCGCCGGCGCGTGCCGTCGCCAGCCCGGCTGCTCGGGGACGACCTTGTCGAGCAGGGGCAGGGAGGCGAAGCGGACGGCATACCGGCGCCTGCGACGCTGCATCACGACATAGGTGACGGCGACGGCGACGAGCGGGACGAGGAGGAGGAGCCAGAGGGGCGCGAGGAGCTCCATCAGCGGACCTTTCGGGCGAGCCGGCGGGTGCGGCGCCGGGACAGGATGTAGCGAGCCAGGTCACGGACCCAGTCGGAGTCCGTCCGGACGACGACGTGCCCCGCGCCGGCGGCACGCACGGCCTCGGCCACCGCGGCACGGTGCCGCCCGGCCAGCTCGGCGTAGCGAGCCCGGACGCCCGGGCTCGTGTGGACCTCCCGCGACCGACCCGTCTCGGGATCACGCAGGACGACGAGGCCGAGGTCGGGGAGCTCGAGCTCACGGGGGTCGAGGACCTCGACGACGATGACGTCGTGGCGGGCGCACAGCCGGCGCAGCGCCTGCTCCCACCCGAACGGTCGCTCCGCGACGCCGTCGGGCTCGACGAAGTCGCTGACGACGACGCGCAGGCCCGGACGCCGCTGGCGCCGTTCGAGGGCGGTGATCGCCTCGGCGAGCGTCGTCGTGTCGGTCCGGTGCTCGGCGCGCGGCGCCCCGGCCACGGACCTGAGCGTCCGGCGGGCGCTGACCCGCCCCGGCAGCGGTGCGTCCCACTCCAGACCCGTCGGGGTCAGGTGGGCCACGCCGACCCGGTTGCCGGGACCGTCGGTGAGCAGCCCGATGGACCCGGCGACCCAGCCGGCGACGTCCCGCTTCTCGCTCAGGGCGGTGCCGAAGTCCATGCTCGGCGTCTCGTCGACGAGCACCCAAGTGTCGAGTTCGTGCTCGGCGAGGGGCCGCCACACGTGCGGCTCCCCGGTCCGGGCCGTGACGTTCCAGTCCATCCGGCGCACGTCGTCCTCACCGGCGCGGTAGCGGACGACCTCCTCGGGCTCGGACCCGGCCCCGAGACGGCTGCCGGCCCGGTCGCCCTGGAGGAGCCCGTTGAGGCGGCGCCGGACGACGAGGTCGAGCGCCTTGAAGGCGCGGTCACCCGCTCTGTCCAGGTCCCTCAGGGGCTCACGCATGACCGGTCGCGCCCACCACGCTGTCGTGCTGACCGGGCGCGACCTCGGGCATCCGCACCGCACCGAGCACCTCGCCGACGAGGGCGCGTGGGTCGGCCCCGTCGGCCACGGCCTCGAACGACAGCACGAGCCGGTGGGACAGGACGTCCGGGGCGATGTCCGCGACGTCCCCCGGCAGGACGTAGTCCCGGCCACGCAGCAGCGCCAGGGCCCGGCCGGCGGCGACCAGGCCCAACGTGGCCCGGGGGCTGACCCCGAAGTCGATCACCCCGTCGAGGTGGCCCAGCCCGAACCGGTGCGGCTCACGGGTGGCGATGACGAGCGCCACGGCGTACTGCGCCACGGCGTGGTGGACGAAGACCCGGTCGGTGGCGCGCTGCAGCTCCTCGACGTCGGCCAGCTCGAGCGTGAGGTGGGCCCGCGGCGGGTCCACGCTCATGCGCTGGAGGATCGTCAGCTCCTCGACGTCGCTCGGGTAGCCGACGTCGACCTTCAGCAGGAAGCGGTCCCGCTGAGCCTCCGGCAGCTGGTAGACCCCCTCGGACTCGATCGGGTTCTGGGTCGCGAGGACGAGGAAGGGCGCGGGCAGCGCGAAGGTGCGGCCGCCGATCGTCACCTGGCGCTCGGCCATCGCCTCGAGCAGCGCCGACTGCACCTTCGCCGGCGCGCGGTTGATCTCGTCGGCGAGCACGAGGTTGGCGAAGATCGGCCCCAGCTCGGTGTCGAAGGAGTCGCTGGACGGGCGCCACACCCTCGTGCCGACGATGTCGCCGGGCATGAGGTCGGGGGTGAACTGGAGCCGCTTGAAGGTCCCACCGATCGCCTCGGCGAGGGTCCGGACGGCGAGGGTCTTCGCCACGCCCGGCACACCCTCGAGGAGGACGTGCCCGCGGGCGAGGAGACCGACGAGCATCCGCTCGACCATCTGGTCCTGGCCGACGACGACCTTCTTGACCTCGAAGAGGGTGCGTTCCAGCGCCGGACCCCCGGCCAGCGGGCGGGTCACATGGCCGTCGGGGTTCGTCATCGTTTCCTCCTGAGGTGGCGGTTGCCGTCGGAGACCGGACCCACCGCGGTGGTGGCCGGCTCCTCACCATCAAGGGTGTGCGACAACCGGCCGTACGAACAGGGGAATTGGCTGGGAGAACCGTGGATGTCAGCGAGCGCGCTCGAAGATCGCGACGCACTCGACGTGGTGGGTCATCGGGAACGCGTCGAACGCCCGCAGCGAGCCGAGCGCGTAGCCGCGCTCCTGGAGGTATGCCGTGTCGCGGGCCAACGCTGCCGGGTCGCAGGCGACGTAGGCCAGGGCACGCGGTGCGAGGGCCACGACCGCCTCGACCACCGCCTTGCCCGCACCGGTGCGCGGAGGGTCGAGCACGACGACGTCGGCCGAGGGGGGCAGGTCGCTGTGCGGACGGCGCGGGGCCGACCGGCGGCGCCCCCGCCGCGGCCCGGCCACCCGGCCGGTGGACTCGACGCCGAACACGTGGTCGACCCGGCCCTGGACGTAGTGGACCCACGGGGTCTGCTCGACGTTGAGGCGGGCCTGGGCGACCGCGGTCGTGTCGGACTCGACGGCGACGACCTGACCGCGCTCCCCCACCGCCTCGGCGAGGGCCGACGCGAACACCCCGACGCCGGCGTAGAGGTCGAGGCAGCGCTCGCCCGGCTGCGGACGCAGTCCGTCGATGACGGCGTCGACGAACGTGGCGGCAGCCCCGGGATGGACCTGCCAGAACCCGCGGGCGTTGACGTCGACGTCACGGCTGAGGCTGCGGGCCCGGAGCCGCTCGGTGACCAGCGGCGCGTCGTCCGTGCCGGTCGGGAGACGCACGACCACCGGGGAACCCACGCTCGGAGCGACGACGTCGATGGCCTTCTCGCCGACCCAGTGGCCCTGCAGCACACCGGTCCCCACGATTGGCTCCGCCGCGATGAGGCAGTCGTCCACCGGGATGACGTCGTGCGAGCGGTGGCGCCGCATGCCGGCCCGACCCGCGTCGTCGACGGCGAACTCGGTGCGGGTGCGCCACCGCAGGCCGTCGACGTCACCGGGCACCGGCTCGACGGTGACCTCGCGGTCCACGCCGGCGAGCCGGCGCAGCTGCTCCTGGACGACCGTGGCCTTGAGCCGCCGCTGCTCGGGGAGCCTGACGTGCTGGAAGTCGCAGCCACCGCAGAGTCCGGGGCCGGCATACGGGCAGGGAGCCTCGACACGTTCGGGTGAGGCCTCGAGCACCTCGACCGCGTCGGCGCGCAGGAAGCGGTCCCCGGCACCGCCCTCGGTGACCCGCACCCGCACCCGCTCGCCGGGGATCGCGTGCCGGACGAAGAGCACCCGGCCCTCGTGCCTGGCCACGACGAAGCCCCCGTGCGCGATCTGCCCGGCGACGACCTCGACCTCGTCGCCGACCCCGAGCGCGTCGCCCGGGGCGGTGGGAGTGCTGTGGTCCGTCATTCGCCGCGTCGCACGTCGCCGGCGACGGACCCGTCGAGGCGCTCCTCCATGCCGGCGGAGGACGCGAGCTGCCACGGCACGCTCGAGACCATGACCCCGGGCGTGAAGAGAAGGCGTCCCTTGAGCCTCAGCGCGCTCTGGTTGTGCAGCGCCTGCTCCCACCAGTGACCGAGGACGTACTCGGGGATGTAGACGACGACGATGTCGCGCGGGCTCCCCGACCGGATCGACTTGACGTAGTCGACGACCGGCCGGGTGATCTCGCGGTAGGGGCTGTCCAGGGCCTTGAGCGGGATGGGGACCTGGCGCCGGTCCCACTCGGCCTGGAGGGCGCGGGTCTCCTCGGGGTCCACGTCGACGGTCAGCGCCTCGAGGACCGAGGGCCGAGTCGCCCGGGCGTAGGCGAGGGCCCGCAGCGTCGGCTTGTGGATCTTGGAGACGAGGACGATCGCGTGCACGCGGGAGGGCAGCAGCTGCTGGCTGGTGTCGCCCTCCTCGACGCGCAGCTCGTCGCGCACCCGGTCGTAGTGCTTGCGGATGCGCATCATGATGGCGAAGAGCACCGCCATCGCGGCGATCGCGTAGCCCGCGCCGTGCAGGAACTTCGTGGCCAGCACGACAAGGAGGACGACGCCGGACATCGCGGCGCCCAAGCCGTTGATGATGCGGCTGCGCTGCATCCGCGAGCGGGCTCGCCGGTCGCGCTCGAGGGCGAGCCGGCGGTTCCAGTGCCGGACCATGCCGGTCTGGCTCAGGGTGAACGACACGAACACGCCGACGATGTAGAGCTGGATGAGCTTGGTGACCTGGGCGTCGTAGACCGCGATCAGTGCCGCGGCCGCACCAGCGAGCAGGAGGATGCCGTTGGAGAAGGCGAGCCGGTCTCCGCGCGTGTGCAGCTGGCGGGGCAGGAAGCCGTCGCGCGCGAGGATCGAGCCGAGCACGGGGAAGCCGTTGAACGCGGTGTTGGCGGCGAGGATGAGGATGAGCCCGGTGACGATGGAGACGAGCACGACCCCGGGCTGGAACCCGTCGAAGACCGACTTGGCGACCTGGCCCATGACGGTGTCCTGGACGTGGTCCTCGCCGAGCGGGCGCCCGTCCTGCAGCAGCTGGGTGGCCGGGTCCTCGGCGATCTTGACGCCGGTCCACTGGGCCAGGGCGATCATGGAGAGCAGCATCGCGATGGCCACGCCGCCCATGAGGGCCAGCGTCGTCGCGGCGTTGCGGCTCTTGGGCTGCTGGAACGCCGGGACTCCGTTGGAGATCGCCTCGACGCCGGTGAGCGCCGCACACCCCGACGAGAACGCGCGCAGCAGCAGGAACGCCATGGCCGCGGTGCCGAGGGCGCTCATGCCCGGCTCCGGTGCCAGCTCGTAGGCCGCGCTCTCCGCGGGCGGCAGCGTCCCCGCCAGCTCGCGGAAGAGGCCGACGACCGCCATGCCGAGGATCGTCGCCATGAAGAGGTAGGTCGGGACGGCGAAGGCCCGGCCCGACTCCCGCACCCCGCGAAGATTCATCGCCGTGAGCAGCACGACGATCGACACCGCCGCCGCCACCTCGTGGCCACGCAGGAAGGTGAACGCCGACGCGGCGTTCTGGACGCCGGCGGAGACCGAGACGGCCACCGTGAGGACGTAGTCGACGAGCAGCGCGCTGCCGACCGTCAGCCCGGCCCGGGGACCGAGGTTGACGCTGGCCACCTCGTAGTCGCCGCCGCCGGAGGGGTAGGCGTGGACGTTCTGGCGGTAGCTGAGGACGACGACGGCCATGACCACCACGACGGCGAGGGCGATCTCCCACGAGTGCGTCGCGGCGAGGGCGCCACCGGCGAGCCCCAGGGTGAGGAGGATCTCGTCGGGCGCGTAGGCCACGGACGACAGGGCGTCGCTGGCGAAGACGGGGAGAGCCAGGCGCTTCGGCAGGAGGGTCTCGCCGAGGCGGTCCGAGCGCATCGCACGGCCGAGAATGACGCGTTTGACCACGCGACCAGATGAGCTCACGGCGCCACTCTATGCACCTGCGCGCCGCGTCGCGGTCCGGGTGCGCCGGTGTAGCGTCGGAGCGTGCATTTCGTCATCATGGGCTGCGGCCGCGTGGGTGCCTCGCTGGCCCGAGCCCTCGAGCGGGCCGGTCACGAGGTCGCCATCATCGACCAGGACGAGGCGGCCTTCCGCCGGCTCGGCACGGAGTTCGAGGGGCGTCGGATCGTGGGGGTCGGCTTCGACCGGGACACGTTGCGGCAGGCGGGGATCGAGAGCGCCTACGCCTTCGCCGCGGTCTCCAGCGGTGACAACTCCAACATCCTCGCGGCGCGGGTGGCGCGCGAGAAGTTCGGTGTCGAGAACGTCGTCGCCCGCATCTACGACCCCGGCCGGGCCGAGATCTACCAGCGGCTCGGCATCCCCACCGTGGCCACCGTCAAGTGGACGAGCGACCAGGTCCTGCGTCGGCTCCTCCCCCAGGGCCACGTGCCCGAGTTCACCGACCCCAGCGGCCGCGTCGTCATCGCCGAGATGCCGATCAACGAGGCCTGGGTCGGGCACCGCCTCTTCGACCTCGAGGTCGCTGCTGGTGGACGGGTCGCCTACATCAGCCGCCTCGGCGAGGGCCTCATCCCCCGCGCCGACACCGTCTACCAGGACGGCGACCTCGTCCACCTCGCCCTCGACCGTGCCCATCTGGCCGAGGCCGAGCGCGTGCTCGACGCCGCCCCCGCCGCCCACTGACAGCTAGGACTCCCCTCACATGCGCGTCGTCATCGCCGGAGCCGGCAGCGTGGGCCGCTCCATCGCCCGCGAGCTCATCCGCAACGGGCACCAGCTCCTCCTCATCGACCGTGACGCCGACGGCGAGCGCGTGGCCAAGGTTCCCGACGCGGCGTGGCTGCAGGCGGACGCCTGCGAGCTGAGCGCCCTCACCGAGGCCGGCGTGGCCGACTGCGACGTCGTCGTCGCGGCCACCGGCGACGACAAGGCCAACCTCGTCGTGTCGCTGCTCGCCAAGACCGAGTTCGGCGTCCCCCGGACCGTCGCCCGCGTCAACAACCCCAAGAACGAGTGGATGTTCGACGAGGCCTGGGGGGTCGACGTCGCGGTCTCCACCCCGAGGCTCATGACGGCCCTCATCGAGGAGGCCGTGTCGGTCGGGGACCTCGTCCGGATCTTCGAGTTCCAGCAGGGTCATGCCGCGATGGTCGAGATGACGTTGCCCGAGGGCAGCCCGTATGCCGGCGCTCGCGTCGGTGACATCGCCTTCCCCGCCGACACCGTGCTCACCGGGATCATCCGCGGCGGTCACCCCATCGCCCCGAGCCGGGACGACGCGCTCGAGCCGCTCGACGAGCTGCTCTTCATCACGACCGTGGACGGCGAGGCCGACCTCGAGTCCATGCTCAGCCCGGGCATGCGGCAGAAGCGTCAGGTCGACGACTGAGCCGGTCCGCCGTCGTCCGCGACGAGGTCGGGGTCGATCTCCTGCGGGGTGCTGCCACGCATGAGCAGCCAGCCCATGACGGCCACCCCGGCGATCCACAGCGGCCAGCCGAGGACGATCTTGGCGACCCCGAGACCGGCAACCTGCCCCGCGAGGTAGAGCGGGACCTGGATCGAGAGGCGCACGGCATACAGCGCGACGAGCACCCAGCTGAGCCGGGAGCAGACCCGGACCATGCCGCGGTCTCGTCGCCAGCCGAACGGGTCGTCCGCCGCACGCGGGTCACCGGCCCCGACGAGGAAGCCGACGACCGGCCACCGCACGAGGATCGAGACGACGGTGCCGACGAGGTAGGCGCCCGAGAGGAGCATGCCCGGCAGGAAGGCGTCCTCCGCCTTGCCGCTGCGCATCGCGAAGAACGCCGCGATGGCGGTCGCGAAGACGGCGCCGAGGACGTGCTGGAGACTGGAACGCTGCACCAGACGCACCACGGCGAGCACGACGGCCACGGCCACCGCGGACCACACCGCCTGGCGCAGGTCCTGCCGCGCGCTCCACACGGCGATGAAGGCGATCGTCGGCAAGGCGGTCTCGATCGACCCGCGCCAGCCGCCGAGCGCCGTGGACAGCCGGTGCCGGATGAGCTGCTCGACGGTCTGCGCCGCCTGCTTCTCGGCGGGGGTGGTCGCGTGCGGCGCGTCGGGGGTGAGGTCCGAGGTCACTTCGTGGGGACGATCTGGTAGGTGGGGTTGAAGATCGTGAGGTGGCCCTTGGCCTTGGTGATGCGACCCTCGGCGATGAGGAAGACACCGGGCTCGATGCCCGCGATCCGTCGCCGGCCGACCCAGACGAGGTTGACCGACCTCTCGCCGTCGAAGAGCTCGGCGACGAGCACCGGCACGCTCTGCCGCGGCGGGAGGGTGATGCAGCGGACGCTGCCGGCCACCCGGGCCGGCCGGCGGTCGACCAGCTCCCCGGCGCACGCGATGGCCGCCTCGGGGTCGGTCAGCGTGCGCTCGCGGATCTCGGCGGCCTCGAGCTGGGTGTCGGTGCGCGCCAGCTCGCGGATGCGCTCCTTGAGTCCCATCAGCGCACCTCGGTGATCTCTGGCCCGCGCTCGAAGGGGTTGAGGTCGTCGGTCGACGTGGTCGGCAGGTCGGTGGGCGCCGGCGGCACTGGCGTCGCGTCCTCCTGCGGGAGTCGGAGCGGGAGCAGCTCGCGCGGCGCCATGGGGTCGCTGCCCCGCACGACGACGGTGTTGCGGAAGATCTCGAGCAGCGGAGCGGCCGCGTCGTCGTCGATCGCGCCACGCCCGGAGATCACGCCACGCAGGAACCAGCGGGGTCCGTCGACGCCGAGGAAGCGCGCGGGCGCGAACACCGTGCGGCCGTCGGGACCAGCGCTGGGCATCCGGGTGCGCAGCTCCGCGCCGAGGTCGCCCTGCTCGACGTCGGCGGTGCCGCCCTGACCGGCGATGGCCACGGCGATCTCGGACCGGATGTCGGCCCAGAGCCCACCGCTCCGGGGGGCGGCGAACGCCTGCAGCTGGAGGGCGGACTCGCCGAGCACGGCGGTGGCGGCGATGACGTGCTGCTGCTCGGGGTCGATCTCGAGACGCAGCTCCATGCCCTCGCGTCCGGTGATCCGCAGCGCGCCGAGGTCGAGGCGGCCGTCGTCGTCGGCGACCTCGGTCGCGTCGAACGGTCCGGCGGAACGGTCGACGGGTGCGTCGGGGACGGGGGCGGTCTCGGCGTCCGTGCCGGCGTCGTCCTGTCCGGTCTCGTCGGTCAGCTCGGGAACGTCGGTGTCGCCGTCGACGGTGGTCTCTGCGTCGGCCTTGCGCCGGCGAAAGATGCTCACGGTGTGGTCACTTCCTCGAAGGTTGCTGGTGGGTTCGTCCCGAAGCCACCGGTGGATCCATGTCCAGTGTCACCCCGATCGCTCTCGGGGAGCGAACCGGCCTCGGTGAAGTCCGCGTGCAGGTACTCCTGCACGACGAGCTGGGCGATCCGGTCGCCGACCTCGACGGTGAACGATGCGCGCGGGTCGAGGTTCACGAGGTTGACGAGGATCTCGCCGCGGTAGCCGGAGTCGATGGTGCCGGGGGCGTTGACGACGGAGATCCCGTGGCGTGCGGCCAGGCCGGACCGGGGGTGCACGAGACCGACGGTGCCGGCCGGCAGGGCGATGGCGACGCCGGTGGGCACGAGGGCGCGCTCGCCGGGGGCGAGGGTCACGCTGGCGGTTGCCGACAGGTCCGCGCCCGCGTCACCCTCCGAGGCGTATGCCGGGATGCGGGCCTCCGGGGACAGCCGCCGGAAGGCGACCGGAATGCGAGAAGGGCCAGTCACGGGGACTGACCCTATCTCGGACTCCGGCCTGGTCCGGCCGGTTGCACCGTCGTTCAGGCGGCGCACTCGCTGCAGACCATCTGGCCGTTCTTCTCACTGGCCAGCTGGCTGCGGTGGTGGACGAGGAAGCAGCGGGAGCAGGTGAACTCGTCGGCCTGACGGGGAATGACCCGCACCGACATCTCCTCACCCGACAGGTCCGCTCCGGGGAGCTCGAACCCCTCGGCCTGCTCCGTCTCGTCCACGTCGACGCTGGAGGAGCGCTTGTCGTTGCGGCGCGTCTTCAGCTCCTCGATGGAGTCCTCTGACAGCTCGTCGTCGGTCTTGCGTGGGGCGTCGTAGTCAGTCGCCATTGCCGTCCTTTCCCGATCATGTGGCCCGTCACCGGCACAGCTGTCGGTGCCTGGCGTCCCTGCTTCGCCCAGTCAACGCACGGACCATCTGTTTTGTGCCCGTGCGAGCCGTGATTGTGCACCATGCCGCGGATGAGCGCCATCGGCGGCCTGAGACTAGTACCCCAGATGGGTCCGCGTACCCGCTTCCACGAGATCCGGAAATGCCGGTGCCAGGCCCCGCGCGCAGGCCCAGGTGAGCGCCTCCCCCGGACCGTCGAAGCCGCCGACGACGGCGCCGGCCTCGACGGCGACGAGCCACCCGGCCGCGAGGTCCCACGGGTTGAGCCCGGTCTCGTAGTAGGCGTCGAGCAGCCCCGCCCCGACCGAGCACAGGTCGAGGGCGGCGCTGCCGATCCGGCGGATGTCCCGGACCTGCGGCAGCAGGTCGAGCACGAGGCGGCCCTGGCTCTCCCGGCGCTGGGCGGCATACCCGAAGCCGGTGCCGACGAGCGCCTGGCCGAGCTCGGAGCAGGTCGTGGGAACGAGTCGGCGCTGGTCGTCGCCGACGACGACGTGTGCCCCGCCACCGGAGCGGGCGCGGTAGAGCTCGTCGGTGACCGGGTTGTAGACGGCACCCGCGAAGGGACGCCACGCACCGGCGGTCGTCGGGTCGCCCACCACGGCGGCGACGGACACGGCATACGCGGGTATGCCGTAGAGGTAGTTGACCGTCCCGTCGATCGGGTCGATCACCCAGGTGATGCCGGAGGTGCCGGTCGCTCCCCCGCTCTCCTCGCCGAGGACGGCGTCGTCAGGACGGGCCTCCCGGAGCCGCGCCACGAGGTGGTCCTGCGAGCGCTGGTCCATGACCGTCACGACGTCGGTGGCGCTGGACTTGGTGGCGGACACCTCGACGGCGTCGGGACGTTCGTCGACGACGAGGCGGCCTGCCGACCGCGCCACGTCGGCGGCCAGCGCCTCGAGGGTCGAGGTGAGGGCCTCGTCGGGCAGCGTCAGGTCCATCTCAGTCGCTGCCGCAGAGGGCCGGCTTGGCGGCACGCAGGTTCGGGCAGCAGCCCGGGGCGCACACGGAGGGCCGCAGGTCCCCCTGGTCGGCCCGGGCCGGGATGACGACCTCGTCACGTGCCTCGGCGGCCCGCTCCTGGAGCAGGTCGACGAGGGCCTCGACGAAGAGCGGGTGCGTGCCGGCGGTGGGGACGCGCACCATGCGGACCCCCACCCGGTCGGCCGTCTCCTGCGCCTCGCGGTCGAGGTCGTTGACGACCTCCATGTGGTCGGACACGAAGCCGATGGGAGCGACGACGACGGTGCTCACGCCCTCGGCGGCGAGCTCCTCGATCCGGTCGTTGACGTCCGGCTCGAGCCAGGGGGTGCGCGGGCCGCCGGAGCGGGAGCAGAAGACGAGCTCGTGCTCCAGGGTCGTCCCAGTGCGCTCGATCAGGCCCTGCGCGATGAGGTGACCGGCGCGGAGGTGCTGGTCGACGTAGAGGTTGCCCTCGCCGTCGCCCGGCCCGGAGGTGTCGTCCATCGCCTCGGGGACCGAGTGGGTGACGAAGAGCAGCCGCGCGTTCGCGAGGTCGGTCTCGGAGACCCCTGCGACGGCCTCGACGAGCCGCTCGGTGTTGACCGCGACGAAGCCGGGGTGGAGGGCGTAGGGCCGGACCTTGTCGATGTGGAGGTCGACGGCCGCGACGCCGAGCTCCTCGGTGGCGGCGGCGAGGTCCTCGCGGTACTGGCGGCACCCGGAGTAGGACGAGTAGGCGGAGGTGACGACGGTGCAGATGCGCAGGTGTCCCTCGGCCCGTGCCTCGCGCAGGGTGTCGGCGACGTACGGGTCACTGTTGCGGTTGCCCCACAGGACGGGGACGGTCGACCCGCGACGCGCGACCTCGGCCTCGAGGGCGGCGCGCAGCTCCCGGTTCTGGTCGTTGATGGGACTGCGCCCACCGAAGTGGTGGTAGTGGGTCGCGACCTCCTGGAGCCGGTCCTCGGGGACGTCGCGCCCGGCGGTGACGCGGCGGAGGAACGGCATGACCTCGTCGGGCGTCTCGGGTCCCCCGAAGGACAGCAGGAGGACGGCGTCGTAGGGGGCGAGGGCGTCGTCGTGGGAGGGAGTCGACATGGGTCCAACCTAACGAGGCGAGGATCGGGCCCGGGTACCGGCGTGGGCTGCTTTGCCCTGCGCGCCCGGGATGGCACAGTCGAGGGTGACCGCACCACAGCCCGGGAGAGCTTCATGAAGGACCTTCGCCTCATCGGCGTCCACGAGGACGGCGAGCACGTCCTGCTGTCCGACGCCGAGGGCCAGCGGTACAGGGCACCTCTCGACGAGGCCATGCGCGCGGCTGCCCGCCGCGACCGGCCACGACTGGGCCAGCTCCAGATCGAGATCGACGGCGGCCTGCGGCCCCGCGACGTCCAGGCCCTCATCCGGTCGGGGCTGTCCACCGAGGAGGTGGCCGACCGGGCCGGCTGGACCGTCGAGAAGGTGCAGAAGTTCGAGGGGCCGGTGCTGGCCGAGCGCGAGTACATCGCGACCCAGGCACGGTCCTGCGTCATCGGTCACGTCCGGTCGGGGTCGGGGTCCGGCTCGGGGGCCGAGCAGACGCTGGGGTCCCGCGCCGACGAACGCCTCAAGGACCGCGGCGTCCGCGGCGAGCTCGTCCAGTGGGACTCGGCCCGTCTCGACGACGGCCGGTGGACCGTCACCGCGACGTTCCCTGCAGGTGGGCGTGAGCGCACGGCGTCCTGGCGCTACGACCCGCGGCTGCGCTCCCTCATTCCCGGCAACGACGAGGCTCGCTGGCTGAGCGAGGAGACCAGTGCCGACTCGGCGATCCCGACCCCGCACGTGGCGACCAGCGCGAACCCGGCCAGCACCGTGTTCGACGTCGAGGCGGAGGGCGGCGTCGACGACACGAAGCCGGTCCGTCGCACGTCGGTGACGGCGTCGTCGTCGTCGCGTGAGCCGATCGACCTCATGGCGGCGATGCGTGAGCAGTCGTCGCGCACCCGTCGCGGACGGGGTCGGGGTCGCTCGACCCCGACCCACACGCCGGCCTCGGAGTCCCCGCGTGATGACGCCCTCCCCTTGGAGGACCTCGTCATGGACCCGGCCGACGCGCCCGAGCCCCCTGCCGCCCATGGCGAGCACCCGATGAGCGCGCACCTCGACGAACGCGCCGAGGTCGACGACGCGGTCATGACCCCGGAGTTCTCCGACGATGCCGCCGCTGAGGTCGCAGAGCCGGGGCGGGACGAGGCCACGGTGGACGTCGATGGCGACGACCTTGCTGACGACGACGGCGATGCCACCGAGAGCGATGCCGAGAGCGACGACGTGGCTGAGGTCGACGAGGAGCCGGACGAGGTCAGCGCGGCGACCGCTGCGGCTCCGAGCCCGCAGACCCCAGCTCCGCAGCCCGTGGCTCCGGCACGCAAGAACGGTCGCAAGGGTGGGCGCACGAGCGTCCCCAGCTGGGACGACATCATGTTCGGCGGCGGTCGCGGCGGCAGCAGCGCCTGACCCGGCTCAGCACCCTTGCCTGGGTTCCGGCGGCAGTCGCTCCAGCGCTTGGAGGTAGCGGCGGGTCATCAGCCTCTGGGCGGCGCGACTCACCGGGCCGCCCAGCTGCGCCAGTCGTGACGCCAGCCGCGAGTACGCCGTGATGGTGAGCAGTATGCGTCCGTCCTCGAGGTGCTCGAGGACGAACCGTTCCTCGCCGGCTTCGGGGTGCCCGGGCAGCGTCCCGTAGCTGAAGCCCCGCCGCCGCTCCTCGTGCACCACGTCGAGGACGCGGCAGGGAATCCTCGGCGAGAGGGCACCGGGACCCCAGGTCATCAGGACCACGCTGCCCTGGCGCAGCGGGACGTCGGAGGCATGCACCTCGAGGCCCGCTCCGGACTGCACGCACCAGGCGAAGAGGTCGCGCACCGCACCGTCGAAGTCTCGACGGGTCAGCGTGGTGGAGACGGTGAGGTGGTGGTACCTGGCGCGCAGCCAGTCCTCGTGGGCGACCTGCGGCGTGTACGTCAACGGCGCGGACCGCAGCTCCCGGGTCCGCTGCTCGTCCAGCCGGTGCACCGCCATGGCTCCAGCATGCCCGAGCGTGCGGAGGAAGCCTCGCCGAGCAGGCATGGTCACGCGTGCCGCACTGCCCATCGCGGGCACTGGCCGCTCACTCCTGCGCCGCAGCGGCCTCGTCGACGCACACGACTCCGGTGTTGCCGTCCTGGTCGGCGATCACGGTGAGCGACGGAGCGTCGCTGTCGTCGACGACCGTCCCACCCATGGCCACGGCCGCGGCGATCCGCTGTTCGGCCACCTCGGGCGCGACATAGACCTCGACGTGGAAACGCTGGGCCCGGGTCTCTCGCTCGTCCAGATCGCCGAACCACAGGTTGGGCACCCGGCCCGTGGCATCCCGGATCTCGTCGCTGGGGGTGCCGAGACCTTGCGAGCCGGCGATCCCGGTCAGCAGCGCTGCCCACACGGGGGCGATGGTCCCCGAGCGCGTGGTGTCGAGACCGAGCTCGATCACGCTGACCGACCCGGGATCGGCCTCGAGCCCGTGGTCGCCTGCGATGTCGGAGATCCGTCGCGCGAGGTCCACGTCCAGCTGCGTCACCCACTCGACGACGTGTTCGGTGCCCTCGTCGTCGCGGTAGATCGCATCGGCACTGCTCAGCTTGAGGTCGACATGGCTCGTGCCGAGGCACACCTGCGGGTGGTGTCCCAAGGCGTCCCCTGCCTCGCCCACTGCGGCGACGAAGCGGGCACCTGCGGGAAAGTCGTCGACGAGGTAGCGGGCGTGCAGCCCCTGAGCCAGCTTGCGCCACTCGGTCAGCCTCGCCCCCGCGATGTCCTCGCTCCTCAGCATGTCCATGCCGACGGACCCTATCGGTGACGAGGCCATGAGCGGGGGCCGTCGTGGGGATGCCACGACGGCCGTCAGGTCCTCTCAGTACGTTGTCCGAATGAGTCGACAAGCGTGGGACCAGGAGGCGGCGACGTTCGATGACGAGCCCGACCACGGCCTGAAGCAGCCAGAGGTGAGGGGCGCCTGGAGGCGCCTGTTGCTCAGCGTTCTGCCCGAAGCGCCTGCGCGAGTCGCCGATCTCGGCTGTGGCACAGGCACGCTCGCCAAGCTGTTGGTCGACGAGGGCTACGAGGTCGACGGACTCGACTTCTCTCCCGAGATGGTGCGTCGCGCACGGATCAAGGCGCCCGAAGCGACGTTCGTCGTCGGCGATGCGGGCGCACCCAACCTGAGCCCTGCGGCATACGACGTGGTGCTGAGCCGGCACGTGCTGTGGGCGATGCCAGACCCGGCCGACGCGTTCGCACGATGGGTCGACGTGCTCAAGCCGGACGGAATGGTGGTCCTCATCGAGGGCAGCTGGGCGACTGGGGCTGGACTGACAGCAGCAGACTCGACGCGCATCGTGCGTTCGGTGCGTGACCACGCGGAGGTGCAGCCGCTTCCGGAGGCCGAGTACTGGGGCAAGGAGATCACCGACGAGCGATACATGATCGTCAGCCGGCGTTGAACTCATGTCGCCGAGCAGACACAGAGCGCAGGAAGTCTCAACCGGTGGCCTGCGCCCTGTGCTTCGAGCGCGGTCCTGGGTCTGGCCGTGACGTCGGCCAGTCCCTAGGGTCGCCCCATGACGCGCAGGTGCAAGGTCGGTGTCCAGCTGCCCGAGGTGGAGCGGTTCGTGCCGTGGCCGGACTACCTTGATCTGGCGCGGAGGGTGGAGGCGGCGGGCTACGACTCGATCTGGGTGGGTGACCACCTGCTCTACGACCTGCCGAGTGGGTTGACCCGCGGGCCGTACGAGGCCTGGACGACGCTCGCGGCCGTCGCGGCAGTGACGGAACGGGTCGAGATCGGGCCGCTCGTCGCCTCGACCAGTTTTCACTCTCCCGCGATGCTGGCCAAGCAGGCCGCGACCGTGGACGCGATCTCTCAGGGGCGGCTCATCGTCGGGCTCGGGGCGGGATGGAACCGGCGGGAGTACGACGCCTTCGGCTTCCCCTACGACCGTCGCGTCTCGCGCTTCGAGGAGGCGATGGCGATCATCGTTCCGCTGCTGCGGACAGGGCGAACGACCTTCCACGGCTGTACGACAGTCGACTGGCGAAGGCGCCGATCGGTCCCGGCGGCACGCGCGTGGTCAAGGTCGCTGGTCGAGGCGGGGTCCCCGACAGCATCTGGGCGACGCCCATCCTCAGCGTCACGGCGGTTGGTCCGACCGCTGACGGTTACGTCACGGTGCACCCCTCACCGGAGTACCGGCCGCTCACGTCGAACATCAACTTCCGTCGTGGTCAAACCCGAGCCAATCTGGTGGCCGTTGCCACTGACCCCTACGACGGATCGATCCGCGTCTACAACGCCAGCGGCAGCACGCATGTTCTCGTCGACGTCGTCGGATGGATCAGCGGGGGCGTCAGCCTCAGTGATGACGTCGGCAGTCAGCTCCAACCGCTCGGCCCGTCCCGCGTCCTCGACACCAGGTACGACGGCGGAGCGTTCCACCCCCGGCGAGACCGCGGATCTGCTGCTCGACCTCGGTCCGGACATTAATCCGGACGTGACGGCAGTCGCCGTCAACCTCACCGCCGTCGCACCGACGCAGGCTGGCTTCATCACCGCATGGGACGGAGTGGCTGGCAGACCCAACGTCTCGTCCCTGAACTTCACCACCGGCGCCACCGTCCCAGTCCTTGCCTTCGTGCCCGTCAGCCACCTCGCCGACGGCCAACTTCGACTCACGCTCTCCAACGGATCCAGTGGCAGCACCCACGTGCTGGCCGACATCGTCGGGTACTTCGACAGAGCCAGTCCGGAAGGCTTGCGCATGCGCCACAATGGCAACCCCGAGCGGGTCGGCGACACGCGCAGCGGTCTGAACACCGTGAAGAGCCCGATCGCACCCAACTCCACCCGTGGCTTCTCGGGCCTGAGCGAAGGGTGGCGGACGGTCGACACCGTGGGGATGCTGGCCAACGTCACCGCCGTCCGACCGACCACCCGGACCTATCTCACCGTATGGGGGAACGAGACAGGTGGGGCCCGGCCGACGGCGAGCAACCTCAACGCGGTTGCTGGTGAGGTCGTGGCGAACAGCGTGATCACGGGGTTCAGCTCGACGGACCGTTACAGCATCTACAACCAAGCAGGCTCAACCCACGTCATCGTTGACGCGCAGTTGGCACTGGACGTCTACCCGGGCGCTGACTCGGGGCTGAGCACCAAGATCAATCCGGTGTCTGAGCCGGGCAGCGGGCGGCAGATGCGTTCTACCGTGTCTCGCCAGTAGGCCGTGTTACAGCTGCTTCTGGCCTCTCGGTCAGGCCTCGGGCCCCACGTCGGGGCGCTTCAGAACGGTGGCGCCGACGGGTATCGAGTCGGGCATGCCACCGTGATGTTCGGTGGTGGCCCAGTGAGCAGCGCGAGCTCGAGGCATCGTCGGAGCTGGTCCTCGAGGAGCGAAGGAATCTCGTCGAGGCCCAGGAGTCGGATCCGCGGGCTGCCGTCGACCGTCGTGCAGTCGGCAGCCGTTGGCCCGGCAGGTTGAATTACGGATCGGTTGTCGGCAGCTCGAACATCGGGTGGCACGGCCGAGGCGCCGGGGACGGTGGCGCGGTCGAGGTGGTCGACGGGGTGGGTGACCCACGGTCGGCCGGCGGGGTCGCTCCAGTGGGCGGTGCCGTCGGGGTCGAGCCGGACGGTCCAGCCGCGTTGTTGCTTGATGCGGTGATGTCGCCGGCACAGGCACATCAGGTTGGTCGGTGTGGTGGCGCCGACCGGCCAGGCGATGACGTGGTCCTGGTCGGTGTACATCGCGTTGATCGAGCAGCTCGGGAACCGACATCGCCCGTCTCGCAGCCGGACCAGCCGCGCCATGTCCGGTGGGACGACGTACCCGTCGTAGCGGCGGGCGGCGTCCCTGCGGGCCCGCTTGGCCAGGGACGCGGGGACGACTCCGCCGACGACGGCACCAGTGTCCGAGTCGCACGTCAACGGCGTGGATGGCTCAACGGCGGCGGACGTGGCCAGGGCGTCGAGGTCGACCAGCGTCGGCGTGGTGGACCCGAGCCCGCCCACCTCGGTCAGCTGTGGTTCCCGCGCTGACGTGGGCGCTACGGCGTCGCTCGGTGCGTCAGCTGGTGCCTCCCCGGTGCGGGCGTCTCGGTCCGGAACGTCAGCAGGGACGGTGGCGTGGAGGTGGACGGTGACGTCGGCCCGGGCCAGCACCAGCTGCGCCAGCGCGTCCGCGCGGGCCTGCGCCAGGGTCAGGTCCGGGTCCTCCCGCCGCAACGTGCGGGCCAGGGTCTCCACGGCCTGCCACATCAACGCCGAGCTCTCCACCGGCAGCTCGGCCTCCCAGTGGTCCGTGCCCATCGTCGCCGGTGAGCGACGCACCGACCGGCCCTCGCGTGCCTCCTTCGCCTGCTTCGCGACCAGCTCAGGGTGCGCCCGAGCGACCATCCGCCGCACCCGCGCCCGCAACGGCCCCGTCGTCTCGTCCCAGCCACCTCGCGCGTCGTAGTGCCCCACCAACGCGTCGACGATAGCGGCGGCACCGTCCTCGGGGCACGCCTCGACCTCGGTGGTCACCACCCGGGCCCGCCATGCGTCGAGGTCACCGGCGAGCATCTGTCCGACCAGACGCGGCGTCGTCGTCACCTGATGGATGGCGACCTCGACCCGCGTCGCCGCCGCCTGCACGGTGATCCCCAGCGTCGGCCCGACCAGCTCCGGCGCGTCCAGCGCCCGGTGACCCAGCCCGCGGTGCTGCTGCCCCCACACCCCGTGCTGGTCCACGACGTCCTCGACCGCCGCGACATGAGCCACCGCCACCGTCTGCACCCCGGCCAGCACGTTGCCCGAGCGGTGCGTCTCCTCGACCACCGAGAGCAGCTGCTCCCGCGACAACTCCGACAGGTCAGTTCCACGCAAGGCGTCAACGACACCAGCGGTCGCGGACCGCAGCGCCGTCAGTGCCTCGTCGAGCTCCATACCGCAAACCTACAAGCCACCACTGACAGCCTGAGAACAAGAGAATGCTCAACATGACTGCAGGAGAACGGCATTGAGAGACATGACAACCCAGCACGCCCGGCATACGGCGCCTTGGAAGTGGCGTGGTCAGCCGCGTGGAGGAACCGCGCACACGTCGAGGTCGAACGGCAGGACGTCCGGAGTCGCCGACGCGAGCCGGGCAGCGTGGCTGTTCATCCGGCGCATGTAGTGACGACGGCACAGCACCTCGTACTCGACCAGCGAGTCGCTCGCCGAGGCCGTGTCGCCCACGACGACCTGCTCCCCCTCCACGACCATCACGCCGTCGATGATCCGGGCGTTGTGCGTCGCCCGAGCGCCGCACCAGCAGAGGGCGGCGACCTGGAGCACCTGCACCCTGTCGGCGAGCTCGAAGAGCCGCTTCGACCCGGGGAACAGCTCGGTGCGGAAGTCCGCCGTGATGCCGAAGCACGTCACGTCGATGCCGAGCTCGTCGACGATGCGGGCCAGCTGCTCGATCTGGGCGCCCGTGAAGAACTGGGCCTCGTCACAGATGAGGTAGTCGGCGCGCTGGCCGTGGGTGAGGTGCTCGACGACGACGTCCCAGAAGTCGAGGTCGTCGGTGACCTCGTGGGCGTGGGTCGAGAGGCCGAGCCGGGAGGACAGCACCGACTCCCCCATGCGGTCGAGCTTGGTGAAGATCAGCCCGACACGCTGTCTGGCCCGGTGGTTGTGGTCCATCTGGAGCGCGAGGGTGGACTTGCCGCAGTCCATCGTCCCGGAGAAGAACACCAACTCAGCCACGAGCCGACACCCTATGACGACCGTGCGGGGACGTGGAACATCGGCACCGGGACCTCGTCGTCGGTGAGCGAGCCGTGCAGCCCGACGAGGGCGAGCAGCTGCGGCCGGTGGTGGCGCGAGTCGACCACGGCGTGCGGCTCACGCATCGCCACGACGACGTCGCCGATGCGGGCGAGGTGGTCGTCGTGGACCGCCCCGAAGAGCCCGCCGGACACGGACTCCTCACGGGACAGCACCCACGCGACATCACCCAGTCGGGCGCGCCACGTCGCCAGCACGTCAGCCACGGCACCGGTCTGGCAGTACAGCTGGGGCGCCCGTGGCTCACCGCCCGTGTGCCGCACCCCCGCTGCGAGCTCGGTGTCGAAGGCCACGTCCACGCGGTTCTCCATCGGCACGTCGACCATCCCGTGGTCGGCCGTGATCGTCAGCGAGCAGTCGGAGGGCAGTCCGTCCGCCAGCCTCGCCAGGGCCCGGTCGATCGTCTCGAGCTCGTCGCCCCACTGCCAGGACTCGCAACCGTGGACGTGCCCGACCTTGTCGAGGTCCCCCCAGTACAGATAGGTCAGCGAGGCCGGCCGCGACCGGGCGTGCGCCAGGGTGGCGTCCACCCGCGCGTCGAGCGTCTTCGCCGACACGAAGCGACCACCGCGCAGAGCCGCCCGCGTCAGCCCGGACCCGTCGAAGAACGCCGGTCCCACCCGGGCCACGTCGAGGCCACCCGCCACGGCCCTCTCGAACCAGGTCGTCCGGGGCTGCCAGTGCTCGGGCACCGGCCCGTCCTCCCAGGACAGCTCGTTGAGCAGCCGGTCCTCACCGGGCACGAGCACCTCGAAGCCGACCATGCCGTGCGAGCCCGGCGCGAGGCCCGTCCCGAAGGACCCCATGGACACCGGCGTCGTCGACGGGAACCCGCTCGCCACCCGCAGCCCGTCGGCGAACAGCGTCCGGAGCCACGGCGCATGTCCCCCACGACGGCGCAGCAGGTCGTACCCGAGCCCGTCGACGAGCACCACGACGGCACTGCGCGCCGGCGGCAGCACCCATCGGGGACCCACCGAGGACAGACCCACGGCCCCGAGAACCGACGGCAGGACGTCCGAAAGCCCGCCCGCGGCATACGCCGGAGCAGGAGCCGCAGCAGGAGCCGGACCCGAACCCGCAGAGGGAACGGTCAACGGCCGAGCGAGGCCGACAGCGCGTGGGCGAACGAGATCGCCTGCTGCAGCGCCGGGTCTCCGTCGGCGGTGGCCGAGACGCGCAGCGCGATGTCGTCGCTGGAGATGGTGCCGTCGTAGCCGTGGTCGGCGTCGCAGCCCGGCTCACCACAGGTCGCGGGCAGCAGGTCGACGCGGCTGACGGCGCCCCAGCCGAGGGTGAGCGTCAGCTCGCGCCCCAGCGAGCCGGGCACGTAGTTCTGGGGGTCCGCGACGACGTGGGTCAGCATGACCCCGCGCACCGCGGACAGCGGGATGCTCTCGGTGGTCGCCGTGGCGACCTCCTCGGCGAGCCCGGCGGGAGCACCGTCGGCATCGCCGGCACCCTCGTCGGCGTGGTCGTCGGCGTGCGCGATGACGAGGCGCGACGGTGTGAGCACGAGGACGGTGACGTGGCGGCGGATGACGTCGCGGTCAAAGGTCGTCTCGAGGTGGACGAGGTGCGAGCGCACCTCCTCGCCGGCGAGAGCCGCGGAGACGACGTCACCGACGAGGGCCGGGTAGTAGCCGGCGCGTTCGATCGCGGCGGTGAGGTCCACCGGTAGGGTGGGGACGTCGAACGAGCGCTTCATGCCCGTCATTCTGCCGCACGGCACCGACCTCCCCGTCCGCGCGGGCCCGCCCGAGCGGCCCCCGGGGACGCCACAGCAGGCTCAGGTCAGCGAGCGCCGACCCGGATCCGTGCGCCGGCCCATCGGCCCGACCGTGACCTCGGCGCCGAGCACCTCGACTCCCCCGGGGTGGGCGTTGACCGGGTTGAGCCGCATCGAGACGATCTCGGGCATGTCGTCGCTGATGACGGACACCCGGGCGATGAGGTCGGCGAGCGCGGCGCGGTGCACCGGCGTCGATCCGCGGTGACCGTGCAGCACCGGCGCCGCCTTCACCGACGAGATCAGCTCGGAGACGGCGACGTCGGTGAGCGGCGGGATGCGGTGGGCGATGTCGTCGAGCAGCTCGGTGGGCAGCCCGGCCACCCCGAAGCTCACGACCGGCCCGAACAGCGCGTCCTCGTCCGAGGAGACGAGGCAGGCCACACCGGGGGTCGCCATCCGCTGCACCTCGAGCTGCCCCGCGGCCAGCGGCGAGAGCCGCTCGTGCAACGAGCCCCAGGCCTCGATGACCGACTGCGCGTTGGCGAGGTCGACCCGCACCCCGGTGATCCCACCCTGGTGACGCAGCATCGGCGCCGTGGACTTGAGCACCACCGGGTAGCCGATCGCCTCCGCCGCCTCGACCGCCTCGTCGACGGTCGTCACCGATCGCGACGCCCAGACCTCGATCCCGTAGGCCCGCAGCAACGCCCGCGTCTCGTCCGGGTCCAGCCGTCGTCCCTCGGGGTTGACCGAAAGCACGGTGTGGACCACGTCCTCCGCGACCCGCCGGTTGATCCCCGCCGGCGCGACCGGGACGCCGTGGTCCTTGTTGCGCCACTCCGCATACTTCGTCGCCTTCGCGAGCGCGTATGCCGCGTCCTCCGGCATCGCGTAGATCGGGATGGCCTGCCCCGTGCCGCCCTCGTCCATCGACGTGGAGGAGTCCACGCCCCGCATGCCGAGGAAGGTCGCGACACACGTCTTGTCCGAGCCCCGGGCGGCGGTGCGCACGGCGTCGGTGACCTCCTCGTCGTGCGCGACGATCGGCGGGATGAAGCAGGTGAGCACCGAGTCGACGTCGGGGTTCTCGAAGGCCGTCGTCAGCGCCTCGCTGAACTCCTTCGGGGTCGCGTCGGACGGGAGGTTGACCGGCCCGTGCGTCACGGTGAGCCCGCGCCCGGCGACCGCCCCGGCGGACAAGGCCCCGAGCGCCGCCGAGTTCCCGACGATCGCCACGCGACGCCCGGCGGGCAGCGGCTGGTGGACCATGAGCTGGGCGACGTCGAAGAGCTGGTGCACGTTCGAGACCTTGACCACGCCCGCCTGCCGCAGCATCGCCCCGAAGACCGCCGGGCGCACCTTGGTCCTCCGCACCCGGTGGCCGGGAGGGGCGCCGTAGGCGGAGATGCCGGACTGCACGACGATGACCGGCTTGATGAGGCCGAGGTTGCGCGCGATCCGCGAGAACTTGCGCGGGTTGCCCATCGACTCGAGGTACAGCCCGACGGCGTTGGTCTCGTCGTCGTCGATCCAGTACTGCATGAGGTCGTTGCCCGAGACGTCGACCCGGTTGCCCGCGGACGCGAACGTCGAGATGCCGAGGTTGCGGCGGGCAGCCGAGGCGAGCACCGCGATGCCGAGGGCACCGGACTGCGCGAAGAGGCCGAGGTGCCCGACGGGCGGCATCGTGGGCGACAGCGAGGCGTTGAGGACGAGCCCGGGGTGCGTGTTGATGATGCCGAACGAGTTCGGGCCCACGATGCGCATCCCCGACCCGCGCGCCCGCCGCACGAGCTCGGCCTGCAGCTCGTCCCCCTCTCCCCCACCCTCGCCGAAGCCGGCACTGACGATGAGGAGGGCGGCCACTCCCGCCTCCGCGCACTGGTCGACGACCTTGAGCACCTTGGCCGCCGGGACCGCGATGACGGCGAGGTCGACCGGCCCCGGGACGTCACCGATCGTGTCGTATGCCGTCCGCCCCAGAATCGCCTTCGCCTTGCGGTTGACGGGGTGCACCTCTCCCGTGAACTCGGCCTCGAGCAGGTTCTTGAGGAAGTGGTGCCCCATCGTGTGCGGCGAGCGACCGGCCCCGATGACGGCGACGACGCGCGGGCGCAGGATCCGGCTGACGCTGATCGCCTCGGCGCGGTGCTCCCGTGACATCGCCACGGCCTTGGACCGGTCGGTCGGCTCGATGTCGAAGTGGAGGGCGACGATGCCGTCCTCGACCTTGCGGCTCACCTCGTAGCCGGCCTCCGAGAAGACGGTGAGCATCCTGCGGTTCTGCGGCAGCACCTCGGCGGTGAAGCGGGTGATGCCGAACTCCTGCGCGATCGCGGCGAGGTGCTCGAGCAGCACCGACCCTATGCCGCGGCCCTGGTAGTGGTCGCTGACGTTGAACGCGACCTCGGCCGACGTGGGGCTGATCCGGTCGTAGCGGCCGATGCCGAGGATCTCGTCGCTGACGGTGATGACGAGCGCGACCCGGTCCATGTAGTCGACGTGGGTGAAGCGGTGGACGTCCCTGTCGGACAGCCGCCGCAGGGGCGCGAAGAACCTCAGGTAGATCGACTCGTCGGACTGCCGCGCGTGGAAGGAGTGGATGCCCTCCTCGTCGCTGGGCAGGATCGGCCGCAGGTGCCCGACGCTGCCGTCGCGGAGCACGACGTCGGCCTCCCACTGCACCGGGTACCCCGGCGGAAGCTCCACGTCCGAACTCATGGTGCACATCGTGGCACGGCACGATGGGCACCATGGACCTTCTCGAGGCGGTGTCGCGGCGCCGCATGGTGCGCCGCTTCGACCCCGACCGCGACGTCCCGCCGGGGACGGTCGAACACCTGGTGCGCCTCGCGCAGCGCGCGCCCAGCGCAGGACACACGCAGGGGTGGGACGTGCTCGCCCTCACCCGCCCGACCGACCGCGAGCGGTTCTGGGAGGTCACCCGCGAGCGTGACGGCGAGCGCGACCGCTGGCTGCGTGGTGTCTCCGCCGCCCCGGTGCTGCTCGTCATGCTCGCGGACCGGACGGCATACCTCGACCGCTACGCGGAACCGGACAAGGGATGGACCGACCGGTCCCTCGACCGCTGGCCCATCCCCTACTGGGACACCGACACGGCGATGGCGGCGATGATCGTCCTCCTCGGTGCGGTCGACGCCGGGCTGGGGGCCCTGTTCTTCGGCGTGCCCGGCTCTCGTCACGACGCCCTCAAGGCGGCGTATGCCGTCCCGCCCGACCGTCGGGTCGTCGGCGTCATCGCGCTCGGGCACGAGGCCGAGCGGGTGCGCAGCCCGTCCCTGAGGCGCGGGCGCCGGCCGCTCGAGGAGGTCCTGCACCACGGCCGGTTCGGCGAGTCGGCGGCGACGACGTCGGAGGCCTGAGAGAGGATGCCGTGTGCGGACGCCACCCGTCCGTGACGACTCCGACTCCGAGGTAGACCTCCGCCCCATGGCCAAGCGCACGTCCCCCGCCACCTCCGCCGACGACGTCGTGGACGGTGACGGCCGCGTCGTCGACATCGACGTGGGCCTCGAGATGCAGAACGCGTTCCTCGAGTACTCCGTGTCGGTCATCCACTCGCGGGCCCTGCCCGACGTGCGTGACGGCCTCAAGCCGGTGCAGCGCCGGATCCTCTACTCGATGAGCGAGATGGGCCTGCGGCCCGACCGCGGCCACGTGAAGTCCTCCCGGGTCGTCGGCGACGTCATGGGCAAGTACCACCCGCACGGCGACACCGCCATCTACGACGCCCTCGTGCGCATGGCCCAGCCGTTCACGATGCGCCTGCCGCTCGTCGACGGCCACGGCAACTTCGGCTCCCTGGACGACGGTCCGGCCGCGTCGCGCTACACCGAGGCGCGCCTGGCCGCCGCCGCGCTGGTCATGACCGCCGGGCTCGACGAGGACACCGTCGACTTCGTCCCCAACTACGACGACCAGCTGCTCCAGCCGGGCGTGCTGCCCGCGGCCTACCCCAACCTCCTCGTCAACGGGGTCAGCGGCATCGCCGTCGGCTTCGCCACCAACATGCCGCCGCACAACCTCGTCGAGGTCATCGGCGCCGCCCGCCACCTCATCGCCCACCCCGACTGCAGCCTCGACGACCTCATGAAGTTCGTCCCCGGCCCGGACCTGCCGCTGGGCGGCCGGATCGTCGGCCTCGACGGCATCCGCGACGCCTACCTCACCGGCAAGGGCAGCTTCCGCACCCGAGCGACGGTGCGCATCGAGAAGATCACGCCCCGCAAGTCGGGCATCGTCGTCACCGAGCTCCCCTACCTCGTCGGCCCCGAGAAGGTCATCGAGCGGATGAAGACGCTCGTCCAGGGCAAGAAGCTCCAGGGCGTCAGCGACGTCAAGGACCTCACCGACCGCAAGCACGGGCTCCGTCTCGTCATCGAGGTCAAGAACGGCTTCAACCCCGAGGCGGTTCTCGAGCAGCTCTACCGGCTCACGCCGATGGAGGACTCGTTCGGCATCAACAGCGTCGCCCTGGTCGACGGCCAGCCGCAGACCCTCGGCCTCAAGGACCTGCTGCGCCACTACGTCGAGTTCCGCATCGACGTCGTCCGGCGGCGCACCGCCTTCCGGCTCCGCAAGGCTCAGGACCAGCTGCACCTCGTCGAGGGCCTGCTCATCGCCATCCTCGACATCGACGAGGTCATCCAGCTCATCCGCACGAGCGAGGACACGGCCACCGCCCGCTCACGACTCATGAGCGTGTTCGACCTCTCCGAGATCCAGGCCAACCACATCCTCGACCTCCAGCTGCGGCGCCTGACGAAGTTCTCGCGGCTCGACCTCGAGACCCAGCGCGACGACCTGCGCGCCCGCATCGAGGAGCTCGAGGCGATCCTCGGCGACGAGAAGCTGCTCCACCGCACCGTCTCCAGCGAGCTCGCCGACGTCGCCAAGAAGCACGGCACGCCCCGCCGCACGGTGCTCCTCGAGTCGGCGGGCAACCCGGTGAGCTCGTCAGCGCCCCTCGAGGTGAGTGACGACCCGTGCTGGGTGCTGCTCTCCTCGACCGGGCTGCTCGCCCGGACCTCCACCGACGACCCGATCCCCGTCGAGGGCCCGCGGGCCAAGCACGACGCCGTCGTCGCCGCGGTCCGCACGACCGCGCGCGGTGAGGTGGGACTCGTCACCAGCCTCGGCCGGATGATCCGGATCAGCGCCCTCGAGCTGCCCACCCTGCCCCCGCTCGGTGGCGCGCCCAGCCTGTCCGGCGGCGCCCCGCTCGCGGCCTACGTCGACCTTCCCCGCGGTGAGGAGCCGGTCAGCATCGTCTCGCTCGCCGCCGACGGGCCCGGGCTCGCGCTCGGCACCGCCCAGGGCATCGTCAAGCGCGTCACCGCCGACCAGCCCAAGGCTCACGACTGGGACGTCATCTCGCTCAGGGACGGCGACCGGGTCGTCGGCGCCGGCCAGGTGGTCACCGGCGACGAGGACCTCGTGTTCGTCACGACCGACGCCCAGCTGCTGCGCTTCCCTGCCAGCGGCGTGCGTCCCCAGGGGCGCAGCGGTGGCGGCATCGCCGGGATGCGCGTCACCCCCGGGCAGCAGGTCGCCTTCTTCGGCGTCGTCGACCCGTCCCGCGACACCGTCGTCGTCACGGCCAGCGGGTCCTCCGACGCCCTGCCGGGCACGCAGCCCGGCGCCATCAAGGCCACCCCCTACGTCGAGTACCCCGCCAAGGGTCGCGGCACCGGCGGCGTGCGGGCCCACCGCTTCCTCAAGGGCGAGGACACCCTCGTCCTCGCGTGGGTCGGGGCCACCCCCGCCCGGGCCAGCGGCGCCGGAGGGGTCGCTCTCGAGCTGCCCGAGGCGACCGGTCGCCGGGACGGATCGGGCGTCCAGGCCTCTGCCATCATCACAGGCATCGCCGGACCGCCGGGCTGAGCCGGCCCGCCTGGGCCGCCCCGCTGAGCAGCCCGGCCGGCATACTCCGCGTCTGCCGTCCAGCCCCGTCCCGCCGGACGGCCGTGTTACGCGATCGTGACCGGACAAAGTCCGGGAAATCATTCCCCCCGCCATGTAACCGCTTTTACACTGCCAACGGATCCCTCAGCGCCGAGGACCTGGAGTCAGGGCCCGGTGCGTCCCCCAACAGATGGAGGCGGGCAAATGGCCCACAGTTCACAGCGCCGATCCGCGATGCTTCTCTCGAGCCTCGTGGCGGTCTCCCTCGGTGTCGCGGCATGCGGCTCCTCCGACGACGGAGGTGACGGCGCCGACGCCGGCGCATCCGGCGACGCCAAGACCAAGATCGACTGTGCGCCCTACGAGGCGTTCGGTGACATCAAGGGCAAGACCGTCACGGTCTACACCTCGATCACCGCCCCCGAGGACGAGCCGCACATCAAGTCCTACCAGCCGTTCATCGACTGCACCGGCGCCGAGATCAAGTACGAGGGCTCGAAGGAGTTCGAGGCCCAGCTGCCCGTGCGCGTCAAGGGTGGCAACGCCCCCGACATCGCCTACCTGCCGCAGCCGGGTCTGCTCAAGACCATGGTCGCCACCGGCAAGGTCATCGAGGCTCCCCCGGAGGTCGTGGCCAACGTCGACAAGAACATGCCCGACTGGAAGGAGTACGGCACCGTCGACGGCAAGTTCTACGGAGCCGCGCTCGGCGCCAACGTGAAGTCGTTCGTCTGGTACTCGCCGGCCGCCTTCGAGGAGAAGGGCTACGAGATCCCCAAGACATGGGACGACCTCCTCGCTCTCAGCGAGAAGATCGCTGCGGACGACCCCGACAGCAAGCCGTGGTGTGCCGGCATCGAGTCCGGTGACGCCACCGGGTGGCCGACCACCGACTGGGTCGAGGACGTCATGCTCCGCACCGCGGGCCCCGAGGTCTACGACAAGTGGACCAACCACGAGATCCCGTTCAACGACCCGGCGGTGGCCACGGCCCTCGCGGAGGTCGGCAAGATCCTCAAGAACGACAAGTTCGTCAACGGTGGCCAGGGCGACGTCAAGACGATCGCCTCGACGTCCTTCCAGGACGCCGGCCTGCCGATCCTCGACAACGGCGGCTGCTACATGCACCGCCAGGCCTCCTTCTACGCGGCCAACTGGCCCGAGGGCACCAAGGTCGCCGAGGACGGCGACGTGTGGGCGTTCTACCTCCCCGCCAAGGACGAGACCAGCAAGCCGGTCCTCGGTGGTGGCGAGTTCGTCGCTGCCTTCGCCGACCGTCCCGAGGTCAAGGCCTTCCAGACCTACCTCTCCTCGGTCGAGTGGGCCAACGAACGGGCCACGAGCTGTGGCACCGGTGGCTGTGTGACCGCGAACAAGAACGCCGACCCGGAGCTGCTCAAGAACCCGGTCGACAAGCTCTCCGCCGAGATCCTCACCGACGAGAGCGCGACGTTCCGGTTCGACGCGTCCGACCTCATGCCTGGCGCCGTCGGCTCCGGCACGTTCTGGAAGGGCATGACCAACTGGATCACCGGGCAGGATGACAAGGCCACTCTCGACTACATCGAGAACTCCTGGCCCAAGTCCTGACCTGATCCTCGGATCGGTCTCTCGCCGGGGTGGGGTGGAGTCCCACCCCACCCCGGCTTCCTTTCGTCGTGCAGTCCTCACCCTGGAGGTGGAGTCATGGTCGCGAGCGTGCTGAGCGTCGCACCGTCGGGAATCATCCCTGAGCCGTTCCTGCGAGCCGAGAGCGTCGCAGGCAAGTTCTTCCTCATGTTCTTCGCGGTGGCGTTCTTCGCCGCCGTGTTCGGCCTGGTCCTCTTCCTCGCCTCGTTGTTCAAGGGTCGCAAGGGTGAGCAGGCGCAGGGCGCGCTGTTCGCCGCGCCGGCCGTCCTCCTCCTCTCCATCGGCCTCGTCTACCCGGCCGTGCTCACGATCATCCAGTCGGTCCGCGGCAAGTCGGGCGAGGGCGGCTTCACGCTGTCGAACTACGCGGCGATGTTCACCCAGCCCGAGCTGCTGCTCGTGCTGCGCAACACCGCCCTGTGGGTCATCCTCGTGCCGTTCCTGGCCACCGCGATCGGCCTGCTCTACGCGATCCTCATCGACCGGGCACGGGGTGAGGCCTTCGCCAAGGCGCTGATCTTCCTCCCGATGGCGATCTCGATGGTCGGCGCGGGCATCATCTGGAAGTTCGTCTACCAGTACAAGCAGACCGAGCGCCCCCAGATCGGCCTGCTCAACCAGATCCTCAAGAGCCTCGGCTTCGAGACCCAGCAGTTCCTCCTCGAAGCGCCCCTCAACACGCTCATGCTCATCGTCGTCATGGTCTGGATCCAGGCCGGGTTCGCGATGACGATCCTGTCGGCGGCGATCAAGGCGATCCCCGACGACATCATCGAGGCGGCCCGGCTCGACGGGGTCTCCGGCCTGAAGATGTTCCGCCACATCACCCTCCCAAGCATCCGCGCGGCCCTCGTCGTCGTGCTCACCACCATCGCCATCGGCACCCTCAAGGTCTTCGACATCGTCCGGACCATGACCGCCGGCCAGTTCGACACCTCGGTGGTCGCCAACGAGTTCTACAGCCAGAGCTTCCGCTTCGACGCCCCCGGCCTCGGCGCCGCGCTCGCCGTGCTGCTCTTCATCCTCGTGATCCCGATCGTCGTCTACAACATCATCCAGATGCGCAAGGAGGCCTGAGCCGTGAGCACTGTCCAGACGGGCGCGCTGCCCGAGTCGTTCGAACCGGCGGACCTCGAGCCGCCCAGCAAGCAGCAGAAGCTCAAGAAGTCCACCGGCGAGGCTGCCGGCGCCCTGCAGTCCCGGTGGGCCTCCCTCGTCGCGGTGCTCATCGCCGTGCTGTGGACCACCCCCACCCTCGGACTGCTCGTCACCTCGTTCCGCAGCCAGCGGGACATCAACCGCAGTGGCTGGTGGACGGCGCTGACCGACCCGGGTGGCTTCACGCTGGAGAACTACCGCCAGGCCCTCGAGCCCGGCAGCTCGGCCAGCCTCAGCCAGTACTTCATCAACACGATCGTCATCACGGTTCCCGCCGTCCTGCTGCCGCTCTTCCTCGCGTCGCTCGCGGCCTACGCCTTCGCCTGGATGCCGTTCCCGGGGCGCAACGCGCTCTTCGTGGCGGTGTTCGCGCTGCAGATCGTGCCGCTGCAGATCGCCCTCATCCCGCTGCTCGACATCTACGTCAACAAGCTGGGCTTCGGGGCGTCGTACTGGAGCGTGTGGCTCTCGCACACGATCTTCGCGCTGCCCCTGGCGACGTTCCTCATCCACAACTTCATGCGCGAGCTGCCGGCCGAGCTCATGGAGGCCGCCCGCGTGGACGGGGCGGGTCACGTGACGATCTTCTTCAAGATCCTCCTGCCCCTGCTCACCCCTGCGCTCGCGGCCTTCGGGATCTTCCAGTTCCTCTGGGTCTGGAACGACCTGCTCGTCTCGTTGGTCTTCCTCGGTGGGACGCCCGACGTCGCGCCGATCACCGTGCGGGTGGCCGAGCTGTCCGGGTCCCGAGGCAGCGCCTGGTACCTCCTGTCGGCAGGTGCGTTCATCTCGATGATCGTCCCCGTCGCGGTGTTCCTCGCCCTGCAGCGCTTCTTCGTCCGCGGCCTGCTCGCAGGTGGCCTGAAGGGCTGACATGACTGCCCCAGACCGACGTCGGCGGATGAGCACCATCACCGATGTCGCGCGGGAGGCCGGGGTCTCGGTGGCCACGGTCTCCCGCGCGCTCCGCGGCCTCGACCGCGTGAGCCCACGCACCAGGGAGCGAGTGTTCAGGGTCGCCCAGCGCCTCGACTACGTCGCGAGCCCCACGGCCACCTCGCTGGCGTCCGGGCGCACCCAGGTCGTGGGAGTGGTCGCCCCCTTCCTCACGCGGTGGTTCTTCGCGACGGTGGTCAGTGCGATCGAGAAGACGCTGCGCCAGCACGGGCACCACGTCCTGCTGTTCGACCTCGAGGACGAGTCCTACGACCGGCGCCTCCCGCTCTCGCAGAGCATGCTCTGGAAGCGCGTGGACGGGGTCATCACCCTCAACCTGCCCATGACCGCCGACGAGCTCGAGCTCGTCGACCGGCTCGGCCTGCCGCTCGTCGCGATCGGCACCCCGGTCGCGGACCGGCCGAACGTCCGCATCGACGACGACCTGGCGATGCGGACGGCGACCGAGCACCTCGTCTCGCTCGGGCACGAGCGCATCGCCTATGTCGGCGCGGTGCCCTCCAACGTGGCGCACATCCAGACGCCTCAGGCCAGGCTCGACGCCTTCCGCGACGTCATGCGCACCCACGGGCTGACCGAGCACAAGCAGTGGGTGCTCGGGTCCGACTGGACCGCTGACAGCGCCGCGGTGGACACGACACGGCTGCTGCGCGCCCCTGACCGGCCCACGGCCGTCGCCGCCGCCTCCGACGAGATGGCCATCGGCGTCATGGCAGCCGCCCGAGCCCAGGGGCTGCGCATCCCGGAGGACCTCTCGGTCATCGGGATCGACGACCACGCCCTGAGCAACGTGCTCGGCCTCACGACGGTCCGTCAGGACGTGACCGCCCAGGGCCACCTCGCCGGCGAGATCCTGCTGCGCCTCCTCGGGGTCGTCGCGGGCGAGGACCTCGGCGACAACGTCGTGGTGCCGACCGAGCTCGTGGTCCGGGCCAGCACCGCTCCCCCGTCCTGACCCGCCTCACCTTTCCCGCCTCATCACGGAAGCTGCCCCTTCCCCCCGGATCAGTTCCGGGGGAAAGGGGCAGTTTCCGGGGGTATGCCGGCGTCACCGGTCGCCACCCCGGCTGCGGCTCAGTGGTGGGCGTGGTCCGGGTCCTCGAGCTCCTCCGGGTCGCGCATGTAGGTCTTCTTCGCGAAGAAGAACCGGTTGGCGATCCAGGTGAGCGCCCAGAGGACGACACCGATGGCGAGGAGCCAGCCGGCGATCCGGTACTGGATCGTGTCACGTCCCGTCCAGGGGCCGACCATGAAGGCACAGAGCAGGGCACCGATCACCGGCAGCGCGGTGGGAGCGACGAAGTGCTTGCGGTCGATCGGGTTCTTGCGCAGCACGAGGACGCAGATGTTGACGATGGTGAAGACCCCGAGCAGGAGCAGGGCCGTGGTGCCACCGAGGGCCGCGATGATCTCGGAGTCGGACTGGGTCGACACGAAGTAGATGAGTCCGAAGGAGATGGCCGTCGTGAAGAGGATGGCCACCCACGGGGTGCGGCGGCTCCGGTGGACCCGACCGAGGACCGGCGGGAGCACCTCCTGCTTGGCCATGCCGTAGAGCAGCCGGCTGGCCATGAGCATGTTGATCAGCGCCGAGTTCGCGACGGCGAACATCCCGATGAACGGGAAGACCTTGTCGAACGGGAAGTTGGGGGCCCCGGCGGCGACGACTTGCGTCAACGCGGACTCGTTGTCCGGGTTGGCGAGCTCCCCCACCGGCACGAGTGCGACCGCGGTGATCGACACGAGGACGTAGATCAGCCCGGTGATCCCGAGCCCGGTGAGCATCACTCGCGGGAAGTCGCGCACCGGGTCCTTGGTCTCCTCAGCCATGTTGACGGAGTCCTCGAAGCCGACCATCGCGAAGAAGGCGAGGGACGTCGCCGCGGTGATGGCGAAGAAGGTGCTCTTGTCGCTCGGGCTGTCGAAGACGACGGCGCGGGAGAAGTCCGCCTTGCCCTGGGTCACGGCATACAGGCCGATGAAGATGATGAGCAGCAGACCGGAGAGCTCGACCATCGTGAGGACGACGTTGGCCTTGACGCTCTCACCGACACCGCGGAAGTTGATCGCCGCCACCAGGGCCATGAAGCCGAGGGCGATGAGGAGCAGCGGGGTGCTGCCCGCCACCCAGTCGGTCCCGAGCCCGTCGCGCAGGAAGCCCGCGAAGGCGTTGGAGGCGGTGGAGGCCGAGGTGATGCCCGAGCACATGACGGCGAACGCGACGAGGAAGGTCACGAAGTGGATGCCGAACGCCTTGTGCGTGTAGAGCGCGGCGCCGGCGGCCTGCGGGTACTTCGTCACGAGCTCGAGGTAGGAGAAGGCGGTGATCGTCGCGATGACGAAGGCCACGAGGAACGGTGCCCACGCTGCTCCACCGACCTCGCCCGCGACGGCACCGGTGAGGGCGTAGACGCCCGTGCCGAGGATGTCGCCGACGATGAAGAGGAGGAGCAGCCGGGGTCCCATGACCCGGTTGAGCTCCGGCTCGCCGTGGTTCCGCTCGTCGAGAACTCCCGTGCCGCTGCGGTCGTCCGTGGAACTCATCTGCAGGCCTCCTCGCCAGGGCCCCGGAGTGGGACCCTTTCACCGGCTTACTGTGTCCCACATCACGCCTCAGGGCAACGCACACGCGCGGTGCGCCGCGCGGCAGGTTCGCAGGTCAGGCGTCGATCCGCTCCCGGTCGAGCTGGGCCGAGCCGCGGACGATGAAGTCGCGGCGGGGAGCGACCTCGTTGCCCATGAGCAGCTCGAAGACGCGCTCGGACTCCTCGGCGTCGGCCATCGTCACCTTGCGCAGCGTGCGGTGGCGCGGGTCCATCGTCGTCTCCGCCAGCTGGTCGGCGTCCATCTCGCCCAGGCCCTTGTAGCGCTGCATCGGCTGCTTGATGGTGCGACCACGCTTCGTGAGCGACGCGACGGTGCGGCGCATCTCGCCCTCGGAGTAGGTGTAGAGCAGCTCGCCCTTGCGGGCACCGGCCGCGGAGACCTCGATGCGGTGCAACGGGGGCACGGCGGCATACACCTTGCCGGCCTCGACGAGCGGACGCATGTAGCGGAAGAAGAGCGTCAGCAGCAGAGTGCGGATGTGGGCGCCGTCGACGTCGGCGTCGGTCATGATGATGACCTTGCCGTAGCGGGCGGCGTCGACGTCGAAGCTGCGTCCGGACCCGGCCCCGATGACCTGGATGATGGCCGCGCACTCGGCGTTGCCGAGCATGTCGGTGAGCGAGGCCTTCTGGACGTTGAGGATCTTGCCCCGGATCGGGAGCAGGGCCTGGACGTCGGAGTCGCGGGCGAGCTTGGCGGTGCCGAGCGCGCTGTCGCCCTCGACGATGAAGAGCTCGGTGCGCTCGATGTCGTTGCTGCGGCAGTCGGCCAGCTTCGCCGGCAGCGAGGAGGTCTCGAGCGCGTTCTTCTTGCGCTGGGTCTCCTTGTGCAGCCGCGCGCTGATCCGCGACTTCATCTCGGCGGTGACCTTCTCGAGGAGCAGGGCGGCCTGCTGCTTCTCACCGCGCTTGGTCGAGGTGAGGGCGGCGCTCAGCTCCTTCTCGACCACCCGCGCCACGATGGCGCGCACGGCGTTGGTGCCGAGCACCTCCTTGGTCTGGCCCTCGAACTGCGGCTCGGCCAGGCGGACGGTGACGACGGCCGTGAGCCCGGCGAGGATGTCGTCCTTGTCCACCTTGTCGCTCCCCACCTTGAGACGGCGGGCGTTGAGCTCGAGCTGCCTGCGGAACACCTTGAGCAGGGCCTGCTCGAAACCGGCCATGTGGGTGCCGCCCTTGGGCGTGGCGATGATGTTGACGAAGGAGCGGACCTTGGCGTCGTAGCCGGTCCCCCACCGGACGGCGATGTCGACCTCGCACTCGCGCTCGACGTCCTGCGGTGACATGTGGCCCTTGGCGTCGAGCACGGGGACGGTCTCGGTGAAGTGCCCGCTGCCCTGAAGCCGCCAGACGTCGGTGACGGACGGGTCGGGTGCGAGGAACTCGGCGAACTCGCTGATGCCGCCGTCGTGGACGAACACCTCCTCGTGCGGCCCGGCCTCGCCCGGTGTGCCGGGCAGCTGCCGCTCGTCGCGGACCACGAGGGTGAGGCCGGGGACGAGGAACGAGGTCTGGCGGGCGCGACCGACCAGTCCGTCGTAGTCGAACGCGGCGTCCTTGAGGAAGATCTGCGGGTCGGCCCAGTAGCGGACCCGGGTGCCGGTCGCCCCGCGCCTGGCCTTGCCGATGACGGCGAGCTCGCTGGTCCGCTCGTAGGGGGTGAACTCGTGCTCGGGGCTCTTGTCGGAGCTCGCGACGTCGGGGAAGTAGCCGGGCTCGCCGCGCCGGAAGCTCATGGCGTAGGTCTTGCCGCCGCGGTCGACCTCGACGTCGAGGCGGGCGGAGAGCGCGTTGACGACGGAGGCGCCGACGCCGTGCAGGCCGCCCGACGCGGTGTAGGAGCCGCCCCCGAACTTGCCGCCGGCGTGCAGCTTGGTGAAGACCACCTCGACCCCGGTGAGGCCGGTCCGGGGCTCGATGTCGACGGGGATGCCGCGGGCGGTGTCGCGCACCTCGACGGACCCGTCCCGGTGGAGGATGACCTTGATGCGGTCGCCGTGCCCGCCGAGGGCCTCGTCCACCGCGTTGTCGATGATCTCCCAGAGGCAGTGCATGAGGCCGCGGCTGTCGGTCGACCCGATGTACATGCCCGGCCGCTTGCGCACGGCCTCGAGGCCCTCGAGGACCTGGAGGTGGTGGGCGCTGTAGTCGGACGACGACTTGCTCGTCGCCACCTTCTTGGCCGTGGACGCGGGGGGCATGCGGTCCTCTCGAGGGGCGGGTGCGGGGCGGAGGCCTCAGGCTAACCGGGGCCGCTGACCACCCCGCCGAGGCGCGCTGTCGGACCCGCCGGGGAGAATGGTCGGGTCGGCATCGGAATGGTCACATCACGAGCGCCTCCCCCTCGGGAAGACCTGCGCGTGTTTGACTGTTGCAACGCTCGACGCCACGCATCCGCGTGGACCCCCTGCCACGATCTGCCGAGGAGGCCGATGTGACGACCGCACTGGCACCCACCCTGACCACCGCGGACCGCTGCGACCGCTGCGGAGCCCAGGCCTATGTCCGAGCCACGCTCCACGTCGGCGGTGAGCTGCTCTTCTGCGCCCACCACGGCCGTGAGCACCTGCCGAAGCTCCGCGACCACGCCGACATCGTCGACGAGAGCGACCGACTGACGGAGCCGCCCGCGGCCGCGGACATCGACGCCTGACACCGGCTTGAACCTCCTGCCGGAGGGCACCAGCGTCTGGGTGCCGGCGATCCTCATTCTCGTGGGGATCGTCGGCATCGTCGTTCCCGTGGTCCCAGGGCTCCTCGTCGCCGTCCTGGGAGTGCTGCTCTGGGCGACCGAGACGGGCGGGTCGACCGCCTGGACGGTCTTCGGCCTGTGCGTCGCGATCTACCTCGCCGGCATGGTCGTCCAGTTCCTCGTGCCGGGCCGGCGCCTGCGCTCCCAAGGCGTGACGACGTCGACCCTGCTCCTCGCCGTGCTGCTCGGCATCGTCGGGATGTTCGTCATCCCCGTGGTCGGGTTCGTCATCGGCTTCGTCGGCGGCATCTTCCTCGTCGAGCAGGGGCGCAGCCGTGACCGGGCCCAGGCCTGGACCCGCACCAAGAACGCCGTCGTCGCCGTGATGACGAGCATGGGCATCGAGCTGTGCGCCGGTGTCCTCATCACCGTCACCTGGGTCGTCGGGGTCCTCGCGACCTGAGGCGGCACGGCGCACGCCGGCCGAGCTGACCTGCCCGGGACTTGACGGGGCGGGGTGTCGGGGATCCGGGGGCATTCCGGGGCAGATGGGCCGACACCCGGGCATCGACACCACGCGACGTCATCGCGACGTCGGAGGAGGGCTGTGGGTCAGCTCCAGCCGTCGCGGCCGCGCCGGTCCCAGCGGTCGTCGAGCTTGTCCATGAATCCGGAGCCGCTCTTCTGCTTGCGACCCGAGGTGGCCGGGCCGGTGCTGCCGTCACCGCGCACGACGGCGAGCTTGCCGCGGCGCGGAGGGGTGAGGGCGAACGCCACGGCGGCGACCATCACGGCGAAGCCGGCCGCGCCGACCCACATCGTCGTCTGGATGCCGACGAGGACGAGGGCGAGGCCGAGGACCACACCGGTGACGCCGAGGATCCAGCGCAGTCGCGTGGGACCGCCACGGCGAGTGCCCTCCATGCTCGAGGCGAACTTGGGGTCCTCCTCGGCCAGGGCCTGCTCCAACTGCTCGAGCATCCTCTGCTCGTGCTCTGACAGCGGCACGGCGTCCTCCTGGTGTGCAACGTGTGGCGTTCTCTGGTGAGCCTTCACCAGGGACAACGCGCAACGTCGCCATTTCGTTGCATTCGCCAGCGTGGTGCTGGTCCTCTCAGGATAGGTCGCGATTGGCTCCCGTGGAAGGTTGGCCCCGGGTGATCAGGCTCGCAGGTCTGACCGACCCGGCTCCGAAGCGCGCACTGGCCCTGTCGACGGCCCGGTCCGCCTCGCGCCAGCCGTGTTCGGCCTCGCCGAGCATGCCCTGGATGGGGGCGGCCTCGACGGCGACGAGCTTCTCGAGCCGGACGCCGACGAGGCGGATCCGGGCCCGCTGGAGGCCGAGGGCGTCGTAGAGCGCGGTGGCGGTGTCGTAGATCTCGCGGCTGGTGTCGGTCGGCTCCCGGAGCGTGCGGGCCCGGGTGATGGTCGTGAAGTCGGCGAAGCGGACCTTGATCGAGACGGTGCGGCCGGTCAGGCCGGCCGCACGGAGCCTGGCGGCCACCCGGTCGCTGAGCTTGAGAAGGTGCCGGTGGATCTCGCGCGGGTCGTCGATGTCGTACTCGAACGTCTCGTCCGCTCCGACGCTCTTCTCCCGGTGCTCACGCTGCACGGTGCGCGGGTCGCGGCCCCAGGCGAGCTCGTGCAGGTGGTGGCCGGTCGCCTCCCCCAGCCCGCGCACGAGCGTGGGCAGGGGCGTGTGGGCGATGTCGGAGACGGTGCGGAGGCCGAGGCGGGTCAGTTGCTCCTCGGTCTTCTCCCCCACGCCCCAGAGCGCCCCCACCGGCAGCTGCTGCACGAAGGGGATGACCTCGTCACGCGGGACGACGACCATCCCGTCGGGCTTGGCCAGCCCGGAGGCGATCTTCGCGACGAACTTCGTCGAGGCGACCCCCACCGAGCAGGTGATGCCCTGCTCGTCGTGGACGGTGTCCCGGATCAGGGCGCCGATGCTCGCGGGTGAGCCGAGCCGGCGCACCGCACCGGCCACGTCGAGGAAGGCCTCGTCGAGCGAGAGTGGCTCGATGTCGGGGGTGACCGAGCGGAAGGTCTGCATCACGGCTGCCGAGATGTCGGCATACAGGCGGTGGTCGGGAGGAAGGACCGTCGCCTGCGGGCAGAGCCGCCGGGCACGCGTCATCGGCATGGCCGACGCGACCCCGAAGCGGCGTGCCTCGTAGGTCGCCGACAGGACGACCCCGCGGTTGCCCCCGCCGATGATGACAGGGGTGCCGACGAGCTCGGGGTGGGACAGCAGGGTCGCCGAGGCGTAGAAGGCGTCCATGTCGACGTGCAGGACGGTGCACCCGGTGTCGTCGGGCGGTTCGCTCGACGAGCGCTGGGGAAGGCTGAACTGGCGACGGCTCACGGCCGCTCTCAGGCTCGGGTGGCGATGACGTGCAGGGAGGTGCCGAGGTCGGCGAGGACGGCGAACTCGGGGTGGGTCGCCACGGCGCGCTCGAGGTCGAGCAGGGCCGCCCGGTCGGCATCGGAGTCGACGAGGGCGCCGGGCACGAGGTCGCTGAAGAGGCGTATGCCGTGTGCTCGCGTCGCCGTGAGCCCGGCGGTCTCGAGCAGGGCGAGGACTCCGGCCCGGTCGAACCGTCGCGGCACCGGGTCGGCGTCACCCCAGCGCCCGTCCGCGCGGTCCATCGCCGCACGCGCCTGGGCGAACTGGCCGGCGAGCGCTCGCGCGAGCACGGCGGCCGCGCGCTGTGGCACGACGAGGCTGAGGATGCCTCCGGGCGGCAGGACGGCGGCCACATGGGCGAGCGTGACCTCGGGGTCGTCGACGTACTCGAGGGTGCCGTGGCAGAGGACGAGGTCGGGCCGGTCGTGGCCGACGAGCGAGGTGAGGCTCTCGGCATCACCCTGCACCGCGCTGACCCGGGAGGACGCCTGGGCCTCTGCGGCCCGGCGGCGCAGCGACGCGAGGGCGTCGGGGCTGGGGTCGACGACCGTGACGTGGTGGCCGGCCACGGCGAGTGGCACGGCGAGCCCTCCGGTGCCGCCACCGAGGTCGAGAACCCTCAGCGGTCGCTGCAGCTCCGCTGCACGAGCCCGGACCACCTCGTCGACGGCCGCCCACATGGCGGCGGTCCGCGGGGAGGTCGAGACTCCCGTGCGACGGGTGCTCGACGGGTCCTCGCTCACGGTGTCACCTCTCGTGTGGGTCGGTCGGTCGGCCGCAGCCGACGGCGCGGCGTGCGCGCCCCGAGCCTAGTTGGCTCGGCGGACAACCGGCCGCCGGCGACCCGGGGAACGGCCCTCTCGGGCCGCCCCCGGGTGTCGCCGGGACGTCACGTCCGGGCGGGACTCAGGACAGGTCGAACCGGTCGAGCTCCATGACCTTGGTCCAGGCGGCGACGAAGTCGTGCACGAACTTCTCGCCGGCGTCGTCGCTGGCATAGACCTCGCAGAGCGCCCGCAGCTGCGAGTTCGCCCCGAAGACGAGGTCCACGGCCGTGGCCGTCCACCGGAGGTCCCCCGTGGCGAGGTCGCGGATCTCGTAGACGTTCTCCTCGTCCTTCGAGGCCTTCCACTGCATGCCCGGAGCGAGCAGGTTGCGGAAGAAGTCGTTGCTGAGGACGCCGGGCCGGTCGGTGAGGACACCGTGGGCGACACCACCGTGGTTGTTGCCGAGCGACCTGAGGCCGCCGACGAGGACCGTCATCTCCGGGCCGGTGAGGTTCAGCATGTAGGCGCGGTCGAGCAGGAGCACCTCCGGCTGCATCTTCTCGCCGGCGCGGATGTAGTTGCGGAACCCGTCGGCGCGGGGCTCGAGGACCCGGAACGACTCCACGTCCGTCTGCTCCGGCGTCGCGTCGGTGCGGCCGGGGTGGAAGGGCACGGTGACCTCGACGCCGGCGTCCGCGGCCGCCTTCTCGACCGCGGCGGAGCCGGCGAGCACGATGAGGTCGGCGAGCGAGACCTGGGCTCCGCCCCGGCCGTTGAAGTCGGCGCGCAGTCCCTCGAGGCGCTCGAGGACCCGGGCGAGCCGCTCGGGGTCGTTGGCCTGCCAGCTGCGCTGGGGCTCCAGACGGATCCGCGCGCCGTTGGCGCCACCGCGCTTGTCGGTGGTGCGGAAGCTCGCGGCGGAGGCCCAGGCGGTCCAGACGAGGTCGCCGACCTCGAGACCCGAGCCGAGCACCGCGTCCTTGAGCGACGCGATGTCGGCGTCTCCGACGACCTCACCGTCGTGCTCGGGCACGGGGTCCTGCCACAGCTGGGGCTCCGGCACCCACGGTCCGAGGTAGCGCGACACCGGACCCATGTCACGGTGGAGGAGCTTGTACCAGGCCTTGGCGAACGCGAGGCGGAACTCCTCGGGGTTCTCGAGGAAGCGGCGCGAGATCTGCTCGTAGACCGGGTCGACGCGCAGTGCGAGGTCGGACGTCAGCATCGTCGGCCGGTGCTTGGTGTCGGGGTCGAACGCGTCCGGGATGATGCGGTCGTCGGTCGTGGCGACCCACTGCTTGGCCCCCGCGGGGCTCTCGGCCAGCTCCCACTCGTAGCCGAAGAGGATCTCGAAGAAGCGGTTGCTCCACTGCGTCGGCAGGTCGGTCCAGGTGACCTCGAGACCGGACGTGATGGTGTCCTTGCCCTTGCCGGTGCCGTAGTCGCTCCTCCAGCCCAGTCCCTGCTCCTCCAGCGGCGCCGCCTCGGGCTCCGGACCGATGAGGTCGGGGTCGCCGATGCCGTGGGTCTTGCCGAAGGTGTGGCCACCGGCGATCAGCGCGACGGTCTCCTCGTCGTTCATGGCCATCCGGGCGAAGGTGTCGCGGATGTCGCGGGCCGAGGCGGCCGGGTCCGGGTTGCCGTTGGGTCCCTCGGGGTTGACGTAGATCAGGCCCATCTGGACCGCGCCGAGGCGCTCCTCGAGCTCGCGCTCGCCGGAGTAGCGCTCATCGCCCAGCCAGGTGTCCTCCGGACCCCAGAAGATCTCCTCCGGCTCCCACACGTCCTCACGCCCGAAGGCGAACCCGAAGGTCTCGAAGCCCATGTCCTCGAGGGCGACGTTGCCGGCGAGCACGAGCAGGTCGGCCCACGAGATCTGGCGGCCGTACTTCTGCTTGACCGGCCAGAGCAGGCGACGGGCCTTGTCGAGGTTGGCGTTGTCGGGCCAGCTGTTGAGCGGCGCGAAGCGCTGTCCGCCGTCACCGGCTCCTCCACGACCGTCGTAGATGCGGTAGGTGCCGGCGGCGTGCCAGCTCATCCGGATCATGAGTCCGCCGTAGTGGCCGAAGTCCGCGGGCCACCAGTCCTGCGAGGTGTGGAGCACCTCGGCGATGTCACGCTTGATCGCCTCGACGTCGAGGGTGGCGACCGAGGCGCGGTAGTCGAAGTCCGGCCCCAGCGGGTTGCCCTTCGACGAGTGCGCGTGCAGCACGGAGAGGTCGAGCTGGTTGGGCCACCAGTCCTTGATGCCGTGCGGACGACCACCCGTCTGCGGCGTCGGCGAGTCGATCGCCGGGTTCTCGCTCTCGCTCCCCTGCGCCGTCACGGAGTCGTGCATCACGGGGCACCCGCTCGCCTCCTTGCGGTCCACCCCCTGGGGGCTCACCGGGGTGCTGTCGTCATGGCTGTCGGTCATGAGTTCCTTCTTTCGCGCTGTGCGGACTGGTGGGGGTGCTGGGGTGTGGGGGCGTTCGGGGAGTCGGCGTCACCGAGGGTCGCGCAGTCGCCGCAGGTCCCCCAGAACACGACCTCCGCCTCGTCGACGACGAAGCCGTGCTCCGTCGTCGCGCTGAGGCAGGGGGCGCGCCCTGCGGCGCACTCGACGTCGGTGATGGCGCCGCACGAGCGGCACACCGCGTGGTGGTGGTTGTCGCCGACCCGGACCTCGTAGCGGGCCGTCGTGCCCGCCGGCTGGATCCGGCGCACGAGCCCGACCTCGGTGAGCGCCTTGAGGACGTCGTAGACCGCCTGGTGGGACACGGTGCCGTGGGTCTCGCGCACCCGGCTGATGATGCCCTCGGTGGCGAGGTGCGGGTGCTCGCGCAGGACCGACAGCACGGCCAGCCGCGGCTTGGTCACCCGCAACGACGCCCGGTGCAGCTCATTCACGAGGTCGGTCGACACCCGAAAAGCATTCTCCATTTTCTAGAGTCAGTCAAGTTTTCTCAATGGCCAGAGCTGCCGGGGCTGGAGTGCCACAGCTTGCGGGGTGAGGTGCCGTGCTCGGGGACGGCGAGGGAGGCGACGAGGCGCCCGTCGCTCGTCGGCGACCCGGCCGGCTTGATGTCGGCGTAGGGCGACTGCGCGAAGCCGGAGGCGTGGACGAGCACCCGGCGACCGTCCTGTCGCTCCGCTGCCTGGAGCTCCCCCGCCTCCGCCCGGGCCACGGCCTCGGCGTCGGCCGCCTCGAGCGCTCGCACGACCGCCGGGTGGCCACCGTCCCGCCACGCGTCCCACAGGCCGGCGAGCTCCCAGGCGCCGGTCGCCCGGACGGAGATCCCCCGGGGACCGGTGCGGCGGACGACACCACGGACGAGGAGGAGCCACGAGTGGAAGATCGTGGCGGCATACGGGCCCTGGACGTCCTCGAAGAAGGTCGCGTCGACCGGTCCGGTCGCGTCGTCGAGGGTGAGGAAGACGACCCGGCGACCGGTCCGGATCGGCGGGGTCTGGGTCGCCACCTTGACACCGGCGATCCACACCTCGCTGCGACTTCGGCTGCGGAGCAGGTCACGGCTCCGGACCACCCCGAGGGCGTCGAGCATCGGGCCGTAGAGCTCGACCACGTGCGCCGAGGCGTCGAGGCCGAGGACGTCGAGCTCGGCGCGGACCCGTTCGGGACCGGTCATCTCCGGCAGACCGGTGCCGGGCGTGAGCTTGGGGCGGTCGCCGAGGTCGAGGGTGAGCTGGACGGACTGGTCGGGAGCCGCGACGACCGGCCGGGCCGCCTGCGACTGCGCCGCCGCCCGCTCCCGCACCTGGTCGCTGCCCAGGGATGGTGGCGGAAGCCGGCGACGCGACGACCGGCCGGTGCTCGCCCGCTCCCAGCGGTCGAGCTCCCCGACGTGGAGCAGCAGGTCGCGCCGGGTGATGCGCCCGCGTCGGCCGAGCCCGGAGCCGGTCGCACCGATGCCGTGCATGGAGTCGAACCCGCCGGCGAGGACCAGCCGCTCGACGACGGGCCGGCTGACGGTGGCGCGCGCCCAGAAGTCACCCAGGCTCGAGAACGGCTGCCCGGCGACGATGCTCGCCACCTCGGCCTCGCTGATGCCCTTGACGTCGGCGAGCGAGAGGCGGATGCCGTGGCCGCTCGCGTCGGGCAGGTCGGGATGCACCGGGGTGAAGCCCGGGTCACGGCCCCGTCCGTCGAGCCGCTCGACCCGGTAGGTGTCGCCCGAGGCGTTGACGTCGAGGCCGAGGACGGCGATCCCGAGCGAGCGGGCGTCGTCGAGGATGAGCCGCTTGGGATACATCCCCGGGTCGTGGGTGAGCACCCCCGCGAGGAAGGCCGCCGGGTGGTGGGTCTTGAGCCACGCGGAGTGGTAGGTCGGCAGGGCGAACGCCGCGGCGTGGGCCTTGCAGAAGCCGAAGGACGCGAAGGACTTGAGCACCTCCCAGATGCGGTCGACGTCGGCCGGGGCATAGCCGCGTGCCCGGGCCGCCGGCCGCCACCACGCCTCGATCTCGGCCTGCCCGTGGGAGGTCCCCATCGTCCGGCGCACCTCGTCGGCCTGCGCGAGGGTGACCCCCGTCGTCTCGGCGACGATCCGCAACACCTGCTCGTGGAAGACGACGACGCCCTCGGTCTCGGCCAGGGCCGGCTCGAGCGAGGGGTGCAGCAGCCGGCGCCTGCTCCAGCCGTGCCGGCTCTCGAGGAACGGCGTGATCATGTCGGACTTCACCGGTCCGGGCCGGAAGAGCGAGATGTCGATGATGAGGTCGCCGAACCGCTCCGGACCGAACTTGCCGATGAGCTCGCGCTGCCCGGGGCTCTCGATCTGGAAGCACCCGAGGGTGTGCGTCGAGCGGATGAGCCGGAAGGTCGCCTCGTCGTCGAGCGGCACCTGCGCCTCGTCGTCGAGGTCCACGTCGACCGCGTCGACCCGCTTCACCTCGGCCACGGCGTGGGCCATCGCCGACTGCATACGGATGCCGAGGACGTCGAGCTTGAGCAGCCCGAGGGTCTCGACGTCGTCCTTGTCGAACTGGCTCATCGGGAAGCCGAGCCAGCTCGCCTCGACCGGGGTGCGGTCGAGCAGTCCGGCGTTGGACAGCACGACGCCGCACGGGTGCAGGGCGATGTGGCGTGGCAGCCCGTCGAGCCGCTCGACGAGCTCGAAGAAGGTGTCGAGCCGCGGCGCGTCCAGCCCGCGGGAACGCAGCTCGGGCAGGTCGGCGATGGCGCGGCGGGCGTCACGGGCACGGATGTGCGGGAAGGCCTTGGCGATCTCGTCGACCTCGACGGGGGGCATGCCGAGGGCGGCGCCGACGTCGCGGATGGAGTGGCGCACCTTGTAGGTGTCCATCATCGACACGCAGGTCACCCGGTCGCCGCCGAAGCGGTCGAGGATCGCCTGGTAGATCTCGGTGCGCCGGGCCGACTCGACGTCGACGTCGATGTCCGGGAGCTCGGCCCGCAGCGGTGAACAGAAGCGCTCCATGAGCAGGTCGTGCCGGATCGGGTCGACGCCGCTGATGCCGAGGAGGTAGTTGACGAGCGACCCGGCCCCGGAGCCGCGCGCGGCCACCCGCACCCCGCGGGCCCTGATGAGGTCGGTCACCTCCGCGACGGTGAGGAAGTAGGTGGGGTAGCCGAGGTCGGCGATGACGCGCAGCTCGTCCTCGAGGCGGGAGAGCACGCCGTGCCGTGCGGCGTCGCCGGCACCCGGGAAGCGGGTGCCGACTGCGTCGCGGCACCGCTCGGCGAGCACCCGCTGCGGGTCGTCACCGGGGTCGATGCCGAGGATGCTCGGCTCGGGCAGGTGGACGGCACCGATGCCGAGGTCGGTGCGGGCGTCGAGGATGCACTCCCCCGCGATCGCCCGGGTGGTGGCGACGAGCCGGGCGGCCCGGTCCGGGTCGCCGGCGACGGCGAGGGCGCGTGCCCACATCTCCTCGCTGCTCGCGAGGTGACCGGCGTCGGTGACCCGGTCGAGGTGTCGGGAGTCGAGGACGACCAGCCGGCGAGCCGCGTCGAGGACGTCGACGGTGCGCACGCCGTCGCGGTCGGCGTGCCGCACCGCGGCGGTGAGCACGGCCGGGACCCTCAGCTCGTCGGCCAGGCCGAGCATGCGCCGTGAGTGGGCGCGCGAGCCGGGCGAGCCCTCCGGCCCGCCGCCCATGACGATCTCGACCGCGAGCGCCTCGGCGGGCAGGAGCGCACGCCACCGCTCGAGCAGCGTGCGCGCCTCGGTCGGCCGGCGGGCCAGGACGGCCCGCCCGACGTCGGAGTCGGGGCCGAGGAGGACGCGCAGCCGGCTCGGCTCGGGGTGCTGCGCCCACTCCTCGCGTCGCGCCCCACCCCGGGACCAGCGGGCCAGCAGGTCGGGCAGGGTCACCGGGGTGCCACGCTCCCCCCGCAGGTGGGTGTCGGTGACGAGGCGGCACAGGGCCGCCCACCCCAGACCCCGCTCGGTGCCGGCTCCCCGTCCCCGGGCGAGGACGGTGACCCGGGGCAGCCGTGGGTCGACGACCGCACCACCGCGCACCGGCGCCCGGACCGTCGGCACGCGACGGCCGGGGACGGGCGTCTGCCCCACGGCGAGGTCGACCCCGAGGATCGGGGAGATGCCGGCCCGCCCGCAGGCCATCGCGAAGCGCACGGCGCCGTAGAGCCCGTCGCGGTCGGTGAGGGCGAGCGCGTGCTGGCCGTGCTCCGCGGCCCGCTCGACGAGGTCCTGTGGCGTCGAGGCGCCGTAGCGCATCGAGAACCCGGAGGCGACGTGGAGATGGACGAAGTCGGTGTCGCTCACGCGCTCTCCCGGACGGCGGCCAGACGACGGACGGTGCGCTCGCCCCGTGGCATGCCGAGGGTGACGGCGACGAGCTCCACGAAGGTCTCGGCGGCACGCAGGAGGTCGTCGGCCTCACGGACCGGCACCCGCACCGGGCACCGCTGGTGCGCGCGCCGGTCCGCGGAGAGGAGCTCGGGGCAGAGGGTCTCGAGCTGCTGGCGGCGCACCGCGGCGAGCGCGAAGACCTCGGCCCACTCGGCGAGCTCGGGGCTCTGGGCGGCGAGCAGTGGCCACAGGTCCTGGGGGCCACGCGTCCCGCGGCCGGCGACGAGGGCCGCGGCGGCGCGCATCGCGGCGTCCTGCGAGGTGACGAGGCGCACGGCAGCCAGCTCTGCGGCATACGCCTGGGCGAGGCACTGGCGGGACTGTTCGAGCAGGGCGAGGGCGGGACCGGCGTTCACGGCGCTCAGTCCTGGGCCCGCAGCAGGACCCACGGGTCGCTGCAGCCGTCGGCGGCGTCGGAGGCGAGGTCGTAGACCCCGGTGCCGGCGGCGCTGCCTGCCTCGACGCGCCACACGTGCCGCTCGGGCCGCTCGGGCCGCTTCCCGAGGTCGGGCTCGCCGAGGTCGCGCCACCACGACCGGCGCTCGCTCCAGTCGTCGAGGACCTCGCGGACCACGAGGATCCGGCCCCGCCAGACGAACGCCCGGGGGCGCTGCCGGACCGCGAGCGGCCCCGGGGTCCCGGCCGTCTCGGCCTCGACCCGGACGTCGACAGGATCCTCGTACCGGCGCACCACGACATGGCCTCCTCAGGGGCAGAATGGGGTCGGGAGGTCGAGCCTTCCCATCGTTCGAACATCTGTTCGAACACCTCCACTGTACAACCCGCGGACGTCGCGCCGTCAAGCCCTACGCTGAACCATGGCCGAGCCCGGAGATCCCGTGTCGCAGAGCGACCTCAGCTCGCACCCCTCCGTCGCCGTGGTGCTCGAAACCCTTGCGGCACACCATGTCCGGACGACCGTCCGCTACCTCCCCGACGCCGTGCGCACCGCCCGCGCGGCGGCCGAGGCGCTCGGGATCACCCCCGCCGAGATCGCCAACTCCCTCGTCTTCGCGGGGCGCCACCACGACGGCTCGGTCGAACCCCTCCTCGTCCTCGCCTCGGGTGGTCACCGTGTCGACCAGGACCGCATCGCCGGGCTCCTCGACCTCGCCGCCCTCGACAAGGCGACCCCCGACCAGGTGCGCGGGTGGACCGGCTTCACCATCGGCGGGGTCGCCCCCGTCGGCCACCCCCTCCCCCTGCGCACCGTCGTCGACGTGACGCTCGGTGCCCACGAGCACGTGTGGGCCGCGGCCGGGCACAGCCACTCGGTCTTCCGGACGACCTACGACGAGCTGCTGCGGATCACCGGCGGCAAGGCCATCGAGGTCGACTGACCGGCCACGGGACGGCCGCGTCGCCGGGATGACGAGCGCCCCTCCACACTCGCCGACCCGGCCACGCGGCCGCGGCAGCAACTCTGGTCCGAACGGGTGGTGGCGGGATCAGTACGGATACTCAGGTCGCCCGTGACGACGTACTCAGGTCGACGACCTGCCGGGGTTCAGCGAGCGCCTGCGGACAGACCGAGGTTCTCGTAGACCTCCAGCGTGGCCGTCGACCGGTTCATCGTGATGAAGTGCAGGCCGGGGGCGCCCTCGGCGAGCATCCGCTGGGCCAGCTCGGTCGCGATCTCGACCCCCACGGCGCGCACCGACTCGGGGTCGTCGGCCACGGCCTCCAGCCGGTCGACGACCGGTCGGGGCAGCGGCATCCCCATGAGCTCGGACATGCGCGTGATCTGGCGCAGGTTGGTCACCGGCATCAGCCCGGGGGTGATGGGGAGGTCGCGTCGCTCGGCGACGCGGTCGCGCAGCCGGAGGTAGCTGTCGGCGTCGAACACCATCTGGGTGACCGCGAAGGAGGCGCCGGCGTCGGCCTTGCGCACCATGATCTCGACGTCGTGGTCGAGGTCCGGAGAGGCCGGGTGCACGTCGGGGAAGGCCGCCACGCCGATCGTGAAGTCGCCGAGGGTGCGGATGAGGGCGACGAGGTCGGTCGCGTGGTTGAGGCCCTCGGGGTGGGCCACCCACTCCCCGCCGGGGTTGCCCGGCGGGTCACCGCGCAGGGCGAGGATGTTGCGGACGCCCGCCGCGGCATACTGCCCGACGACGCGACGGATGTCCTCCACGGAGGCGCCGACGCAGGTGAGGTGCGCCAGGGGGGTCAGCGTCGTCTCGCGGGCGATGCGCTCCGTCACGCGGACGGTCCGGTCCTGGGTCGAGCCGCCGGCGCCATAGGTCACCGAGACGAAGTCGGGGCGCACTCGCTCGAGCCGACGGATGGCGTCCCAGAGCGCCGCCTCGGACGCGTCGTCCTTGGGCGGGAAGAACTCGAAGCTCACCGACGGCCTGTCGGCGGCCAGCAGAGCGGGGATGGTGCGGGGTCCCATGCAGGTGAGATTAGTCCAGTGGGCAGGCCGTAGGCTCGCCACACACACCACCTGAGATGCGAGGAGCGTCCGTGACCAGTCCGCTGGACGAGGCCGACCTGCGCGCCCGCGTCCAGGCCTGCATCGACGACGAGCTGCTCCACCAGGCCTCGGTCCTCGACGAGCTGGGCCCCGACGTCACCGACCTCCTCGACCGCATCCGGTCCCTCCTCGCAGGCGGCAAACGGCTGCGCGCCGCCTTCCTCTACTGGGGGCACCGCGCCGCCGGCCGCCCCGACTCGGACGCGCTCGTGCGCCTCGCGACCGCCATGGAGTTCTTCCAGGCCGCCGCGCTCCTCCACGACGACGTCATGGACGACTCCGACACCAGACGGGGTATGCCGGCCGCGCACCGCGCGCTCGCCGCCGCCCACACCGAGCGTGGCTGGGGCGGTGACGACGAGCGCTTCGGCCTCGCCGGAGCGATCCTCGCGGGCAACCTCTGCCTCAGCTGGACCGACGAGCTCGTTGCCACGTCCGGGCTCCTCGTCGAGGATCTCGCCCGGGGCCGCGAGGTCTTCGACCGCATGCGCACCCAGCTCATGGCCGGCCAGTTCCTCGACGTCGTCGACTCGGTCCGACCGTGGGACGACCTGCCCGCGGACGAGCGCATCGACCGGGCCCAGCGGGTCATCCGCTACAAGAGCGCGAAGTACACCGTCGAGCACCCCCTCCTCATCGGCGCCGCCTCGGGCGGCCTCGGCGCCGACGACCTCGCCCCCCTCTCCTCCTACGGTCTCGACCTCGGGCACGCCTTCCAGCTCCGCGACGACGTCCTGGGCGTCTTCGGCGACCCGGAGTCGACCGGCAAGCCGGCCGGGGACGACCTGCGGGAGGGCAAGCGCACCGTGCTCATCGCCCACACCCTCAGCGGCACCGACGACGCCGGCCGCGCCCTCCTGCGGACCCACCTGGGCGACCCCCACCTCGACGCCACGACGGTCGGCCACCTCCGCACCCTCATCACCGAGTCCGGTGCCGTCGACGCCGTCGAGGCCGAGATCACCCGCCTCGCCACCCGCGCCCGCACCTCCCTCGCCGCCGCCACCGGCCTCTCCCCCGATGCCCGCCCCGTCCTCGACGCCCTCATCGACGTCTCCACCGCCCGCACCGCCTGACCAGAGGTCCGTCCCCCGCCGCCGACAGGATCGCCTCACCTCACAGACGCCGAGGACGCCACGCGCCCCTCACCGTGACGCCAGTCCCTCGCCACCCACAGTGGTTCGCGAGCCCCGTATGCCGTCCCGAGCCGGATCGATCAGGCCCGCGAGACGAACAAGGGCTCACGAACCAAGAGATGAGCCGAAAACCGAGCCGGGACATGCCGGTTCGCCGCTGGCTGGGCCTGGCGGGAGCCGTGAGTGCGCGCAGCGCGCGAGGGGCGGATGGGACTGCGGCGAACCGGCATGTCCCGGCGACGGGGTGCGCGAGGTGAGCGAGGTCGTGCGGGACTAGAGAGCGAGCTCCATGGCCCGTCGCCGCACCTCGGTCTTGAACCCCGCCCGCAGCGCGTCGATCGGCGCACCCTCGGCGGGCAGCGTGGTGTCGGGGGTGAACAGCCAGCGCAGGCTCTCGTCGTCCTTCATGCCGCCGTCGGCGAGCACCGTGAACGTCCCCTTGAGCGCGGGGAGGACGCCCTCGTCGTCGAGGAACTTCTCGGGGACGGCGACGACGTGGCGCTCGCCGATCCGGGCGGACAGCAGCTCGCGGTCGTCGATGAGCTTGCGCACCGCCGAGAGCGGGATCGAGAGCCGCTCGGCGAGGTCCGGGACGGTCAGCCACTGGCCGACGAGGGTCTCGAGGTCGGTGTCGTGGTCGGTCACGAGGCCAGCGTGCCACATCCCACCACGCCCGGAGTGCAGCCGCTACTGTGTCAACCGCCTGTCACATCCGTCACGCCAGTCACACCGACACCATGACGCCGAGAACCGACGACGACACCCGTCGCCTCCCCGGAAAGGACGACCACCGATGGTCATCGCCCTCCCCCCCGCGACAGTGCCCCCCGTCGCTCTCGTACCGACCCACACCGTCAGCCACGCCACCCCCGCGCCCCACGGGTGGACCTCCTACACGGTGCGCAGCGGTGACACCCTCATCGGCCTCGCCGCGACCTTCCGGACGACGCCGCGCGCGCTCGCCGTGAAGAACGGCCTGCAGGACGCCCGCCGGCTGTGGGCCGGGTCGACGATCCAGGTGCCCGGCCGTGCCGGGTCCACCGCCAAGGCGGCCCCCCGCTCCACCGCCCGCACTGCGGGGACGCACCGGGTGCGTGCCGGCGAGACGCTGACGAGCATCGCCGCCCGCTACGGGACCACGGTGCCCTCCATCGCCAAGGCCAACGGCATCTCGCCGCGGTCCTTCATCTTTCCCGACCAGGTGCTGCGGCTGTCCTCGTCCTCCCGGGCCTCCGCCTCGCCGGCCGCGACGCCCGCGAAGGCGCGCGGGACGGCATACCGGGTCCGTCCCGGTGACACGCTGCTCGGCATCGCGGGCAGGCACGGCCGCACCGTCTCCGCCATCGTCAAGGCCAACGGGCTGCGCGGCACCGTCATCCAGGCAGGTCAGCGGCTCGTCATCCCGGCCGCCGCGAAGCGCAAGGCGGACGCGTCCAACACCTTCTTCGGCATCCGCTACTCCGACAAGGTCGTGGCTAACGCCGCCCGCAACCGCGCGATCCTCGCGGACCGGCAGGTGCCGACCCGCTCGCAGACCAAGGCGATGATCATCAGGACGGCCCGCCGGCACGGCGTCGACCCCAGGCTCGCCCTCGCCATCGGCATGCAGGAGTCGGGCTGGAACCAGCGCGCGGTCTCGGTCGCCAACGCCGTCGGCATCATGCAGGTCATCCCGTCCGGGGGCGAGTGGGCCTCCTCCCTCATCGGTCGCCGGCTCGACCTGCTCAACGCCCAGGACAACGTCACAGCGGGCGTGGTCATGCTCCGCGCCCTGACCCGGGCCGCACCGTCCGAGGACATCGCCATCGCGGGCTACTACCAGGGACTGTCGTCGGTGCAGTCACGCGGGATGTACAGCGACACCAAGCGCTACGTCGCCGGGATCAAGGCGCTGAGGGGCCGTATGTGACTTCCCCGACGCGGGCCGGGCTGCACGGGGCGCCGGCGGGTGGTCCGTACACTCGTCGGGTGTCCACCGCTCATGCCGACGGCCTCGTCGGAGAGGTCCTCGACGGCCGCTACCGGGTCCTCGAGCGCCTCGCGGACGGCGGGATGGCGACGGTCTACCTCGCGCTCGACACGCGGCTCGACCGTGAGGTCGCGCTCAAGGTCATGCGTCCCCACCTCGCGCAGGACGAGACGTTCCGGTCCCGCTTCCACCGCGAGGCGCGCTCGGCGGCCCGCCTCTCGCACCCGGGGATCGTCGCCGTCTACGACCAGGGCGAGGACGACGGTCACATGTTCCTCGCGATGGAGTACGTCCCGGGCCAGACCCTGCGTGAGGTCCTCGACGCCGAGGGGGCACTGACGCCCCGGGCCGCGCTCGACATCGTCCTGCCGGTGCTCGACGCGCTGGCGGTGGCGCACCACGCGGGCATCATCCACCGCGACGTGAAGCCGGAGAACGTCATCCTGCGCGAGGACGGCGCCGTCAAGGTGGCCGACTTCGGCCTGGCCCGCGCTGTGACGTCCCAGACGGTGACGTCCTCGACCGGGATGCTGCTCGGCACCGTCGCCTACCTCTCACCGGAGCAGGTCGAGCGCGGCATCGCCGACGCGCGCAGCGACGTCTACGCCGCAGGCCTCGTGCTCTTCGAGATGCTCACCGGCGCCAAGGCCTTCGAGGGTGACACCGCGATCAACGTGGCCTACCAGCACGTGTATGCCGGTGCGCCCCGTCTGCTGTCGCGTGCGCCGGAGGCAGCCCCGGTGCTCGACGAGCTCGTCGCGACGGCGACCTCCCGGGACCCGGACGGGCGCCCCGACGACGCCGCGGCCTTCGCGAGCATGGTGCGCACCGCCCGGCGGGAGCTGACCGCGGACGAGCTGGACGACCGCCCTGACGCCGGCGGTGCGGCCGCGGCGGTGTCGGTGGCCACCCGCACGACGGCTCTGCCGATCGACCGCCAACGCCCCACGCAGGCTCTGCCCGCGACCTCGCTGCGCGACCAGGTCCGTGGAGCGCCGCCGGCCACTGCTGGTGCGGCCGGGCACACGGCGGGCCGGCGCCCGCCACGCGAGCCGCGGCGTGCCGTGTGGCCGTGGGTCCTCGTCGTCATCTCGGCGGCGATCGCCTCGGCCACGGCGTGGTTCTTCCTCGCCGGGCCCGGCGCACCGACCGTCGTGCCGGCCGTCGTCGGGACCCCTGTGGCCACGGCCGAGTCGGCACTGCGCGCCCAGCACCTCGACCCCACCCGTCAGGACGCCTTCAGCGAGACCGTGGCCAAGGGCCTCGTCCTCTCCACGACGCCGAAGGCCGACGCCGAGGTCCGGCGCGGAACGGGCGTGACCGTCGTCGTCTCCCAGGGACCCGAGAGGTATGCCGTCCCGACCCTCACCGGGATGAGCCTGGCGGACGCCACGTCCGAGATCACCGGCGCCAACCTCGTGCGGGGCAAGGTGAGCGAGAAGTTCGACGAGAAGGTCCCGGCCGGCCAGGTGATGGCCTCTGCCCCCGAGGCAGGCACGTCGCTCAAGCGCGGGGCCGTCGTCGCGCTCACGGTCAGCAAGGGGCGGCAGCCGATCCAGGTCAAGGACTTCACCGGCCGCCCGCTCGACGCCGCCCGGGCCGCGTTCGACAAGGCCGGGCTGGCCCTGGAGGTCACCGGTGAGGAGAACAGCGACACCGTCCCGGCCGGCTCCGTCCTGCGGCAGGAGCCCGTCGACGGCACGCTCTTCAGGGGGGACGAGGTCTCCGTCGTCGTGTCCAAGGGACCGGTCCTCGTTCCCGTCCCCGGCGGGCTCGTCGGCAGCCAGGCGACCGCGGTGCGGCAGACGCTCGAGGCGGCCGGCTTCGTCGTGAAGATCGTCCAAGGGGGCATCCCCGGCATCAACTTCGGCACCGTGGGCAAGGTGGACCCCGGCCAGGGAACCAAGGTTCCCCGGGGCTCCACCATCACCTTGACGACGGTCTGAGGTGAGCATCTCTCCCCCGCCGGCCACCGACCGGCGGGCCCGCCTCGCCGTGCTGCTCCTGCTCGCGGTCACGGCGGTCTGGGGCTCCACCTTCTTCCTCATCCGCGACCTCGTGGACCACGTGCCGTCGGCCGACTTCCTCGCGGTGCGCTTCGGCATCGCGGCCGTCCTGATGTTCGGGCTCTTCCACCGCCAGACCCTGGCGCTCACCCGGCGTGAGGCCCTGCTGGGCGCGGGTCTCGGCCTGCTCTACGCCGCGGCCCAGCTCCTGCAGACCGTCGGGCTGGAGACCACCGCGGCCTCGGTCTCGGGCTTCCTCACCGGCACCTACATCGTGCTCACGCCGGTCCTCGGCGCGCTGCTCCTGCGTGACCACGTCCCGCCCGTCGCCTGGGGAGCCTCGGTGCTGGCGACGGTGGGCATCGGCGTGCTGTCGCTGCAGGGCCTGGCCATGGGCTTCGGTGAGGCACTCACCCTCGGGTCGGCCGCGGTCTACGCGCTGCACATCCTCGCGCTCGGCCGCTGGTCGACCGGGTCCACCGCGCTCGGCCTGTCGACGGTGCAGGCGGGCGTCATCGCGGTGACCTGCTCGGTGGGCGCGTTGCCGGGTGGGCTGGCGTTGCCGGCCACGGGCGGGCAGTGGACGTCGCTGGTCTACATGGCCGTCGTCGCCGGGGCCGGGGCGCTGCTCGCCCAGACGTGGGCGCAGGCCCACCTCACGGCGACGCGCGCGGCGATCGTCATGGCGATGGAGCCGGTCTTCGCGGCCGTCTTCGCGGTGCTCTTCGGGAACGAGTCGGTGACCCTGCGCCTGCTGCTCGGCGGTGGCCTCGTGCTCGTGGCGATGTACCTCGTGGAGCTCAGAAGCGGCTCTCACCCCGACGACGCGTCAGCCCTCGAGGACCCACCCGTGGAGATCCTGCACCACGACGTCTGACCTCCGCTTCTTGCCGGTTTGGGTCAGGGCGAGCGCAGCGAGCCGTGACCCAAACCGGCAAGAAGTCGGGGGGGTCAGGCGAGCAGGTCGGTGAAGACCTCGACGGCGGCGTCGGTCGCGGCGTCGTCCACGTCGAGGTGCCAGACGAGGCGCACGGCGGCCGGCCCAGCGGCATACGTCCTGATGCCGCGCGCTGCCGCGGCCTCGACGAGCTCGGCGGGGGACCACCGGGTCCCGGGCAGCTGGAGCATGACGATGTTGGTCTCGACGAGGGCGGGGTCGACGACCGCGGGGGCGACGGCGCCGACGGCGGCCGCGAAGCGAGAGGCCCGCGCGTGGTCGTCGGCCAGCCGCTCGACGTGGTGGTCGAGGGCGTGCAGGCCGGCAGCAGCCAGGATGCCTACCTGACGCATGCCACCACCGAAGCGCTTGCGCCAGACCCGCGCCCGCGCCATCAGCTCGGCCGATCCCACGAGGACGGAGCCCACGGGAGCGCCGAGACCCTTGGACAGGCACACGCTGATGGTGTCGAACTCGCGGCCGTAGTCGGCCAGCGGGACCCCCGTGGCGACGTGGGCGTTCCAGAGGCGGGCACCGTCGAGGTGCATGGCGACGCCGGCCTCGCGGCTCGCCTGCCGGACCTCGCGGATCGCGTCGAGGGGCTGGATCGTCCCACCCCCGAAGTTGTGGGTGTTCTCGACGACGATGAGCGCGGTGCCGACCTGGTAGGGCCCGGCGCCGGTGCTCATCAGCCCCAGCGGGGCGGACGGCACGAGCCGCCCCCGATCCGCGGCCCAGCTGCGCGAGGAGATGCCGGACAGCACTGCGGCGGCGCCCAGCTCGGCGCGCAGGACGTGCGCGAGGGAGTCGGCGATGACCTCCTCGCCGGCCTCGACGTGCAGCCGCATGCCGAGCTGGTTGGCCATCGAGCCGGTCGGTGTGTAGAGCGCCGCCTCGTGACCCAGCAGCCCGGCGACCCGGGACTCGAGGGCGGCGACCGTCGGGTCCTCCCCGAAGACGTCGTCACCGACGGGGGCCTGCGCCATCGCGGAGCGCATGGCAGGCGTCGGCTGGGTCAGCGTGTCCGAGAGCAGGTCCGCGACCCAGCGACGCGGCATACCGGGCTTCGCTGCGGACGCCAGGGCCGTGCTCACGGCTCGCGGCTGAGCATCTCGGCGACGAGGAAGGCCAGCTCCAGGCTCTGCTGGTGGTTGAGACGCGGGTCGCAGACCGACTCGTAGCGCTTGTTGAGGTCGGCGTCGAGGATCTTCTCCGAGCCTCCGATGCACTCCGTGACGTCGTTGCCGGTCAGCTCGACGTGGATGCCGCCCGGCACCGTGCCCAGCGACTGGTGGACCTCGAAGAAGCCGCGCACCTCGTCGACGACGTCCTCGAAGTCTCGCGTCTTGTAGCCGGAGGCCGACTCGAACGTGTTGCCGTGCATGGGGTCGCAGATCCACGTCACCGCGGCGCCGCTCGCCGTCACCTTCTCGACCACGGCCGGGAGCGACTCGCGCACCTGCCCGGCGCCCATCCGGGTGATGAAGGTGAGGCGGCCGGGGGTGCGCTCGGGGTCGACGAGGTCGATGAGCCGCAGCAGGTCGTCGACGTGGGCCTTGGCCGAGACCTTGACACCGATGGGGTTGTGGATGCGGCTGACGAAGTCCAGGTGGGCCCCACCGATGTCACGCGTGCGCTCACCGATCCAGATGAAGTGTCCCGAGGTGTCGTAGAGGTTGCCCGTGCGGGAGTCGACCCGGGTCAGGGGCCGCTCGTAGTCGAGGATCAGCGCCTCGTGGGCGGCGAAGAACTCGGTCGTGCGCATCGCCTCGAAGTCGGCGCCGCAGGCCGCCATGAACTTCATCGCCTTGTCGATGTCGCGGGCGAGCTTCTCGTAGCGCTGGTTCGCGGCGTTGGCGACGAAGCCGCGGTTCCAGTCGTGCACGTGCCTCAGGTCGGCGAACCCACCCGTGGTGAAGGCGCGCACGAGGTTCAGCGTCGCGCTGCTCGCGTGGTAGGCCCGCACGAGCCGCTGGGGGTCGGGGTGCCGGGCGGCCGGGGTGAACTCGAAGTCGTTGACCATGTCGCCGCGGTAGGCCGGCAGGGTCACGTCCTCGCGGGTCTCGGTGTTGCTGCTGCGCGGCTTGGCGAACTGGCCGGCCATGCGGCCGACCTTGACCACGGGCACCGAGGCGCCGTAGGTGAGGACCGCGGCCATCTGCAGGATCGTCTTGATCCGGTTCTTGATGTTGTCCGCGGTCGCACCGGCGAAGGTCTCGGCGCAGTCGCCGCCCTGCAGCACGAACGCCTCGCCACGGCCGGCCGAGGCCATGCGGTCGCGGAGCACGTCGCACTCGCCGGCGAAGACGAGGGGCGGATAGACCGCGAGCTCCGCGACGGCGGCCTGGAGGGCGGCGGCGTCGGGCCACAGGGGCTGCTGGGCAGCGGTCAGGCCGGGGGTCGCCTCGAGGAGAGTGCGTGCATCAGCGTCCGTGGTCAGGCTCACCCGTCAAGGATAGGCGCGTGGCCGCAGGGACAGACGGCCGCCCGTATGCCGGTCAGTCGCCGCCCGTGCTCGGCTCAGGCCGGCCCGTCCTCCAGTCCCCGGGCGAGGGCGAAGCGGACCAGCTCGACACGGTTGTGCAGGTGCAGCTTGCCGAGGGTGTTCTGGACGTGGTTCTGCACCGTGCGGTGCGACACGACGAGCTCGGCGGCGATCTCCTTGTAGGACATGCCGGTCGCGACGAGGCGCAGCACCTCGGTCTCGCGGTCGGTCAGCTCGGGGATCGGCCGGCCCGCCGCCCGGGGCGCCGCCTCGGCCTCCACGTCGCCTGCCGCCATGCGGCGGAACTCGCCCAGCACCAGCCCGGCGAGGCCGGGGGTGAAGACCGCCTCACCGCGCGCGGTCGCGGTCACCGCGTCGACGATCTCGCGGCCGGAGGCGGACTTGACGAGGTAGCCGGTCGCTCCGGCCTTGATCGCCGCCAGGACGTCGAGCTGCTCGCCGCTGGCCGAGAGGATGAGGACCCGGGTCTCGAGGTCGCCGAGCGCACGGCACACCTCGTCGCCGCGCAGTCCCGGCAGGTTGAGGTCGAGGACGAGGACGTCGGGCCGCGTGGCCCGGGCGCGTCGCACCGTCGCCGGACCGTCGGCCGCGGTCGCGACGACCTCGAGCCCGGCCTGCACGAGGTCGCGCTCGAGGGCGCCGAGCCACAGGGGGTGGTCGTCGGCGACGAGCACCGTCGTGCGTCGGGGGATGTCGGTCATGCGCTCTCCTCACGAGGCACGGTGATGACCACGCGGCAGCCGCCGCCCGGTCGGGTGATGACGTCGGCTCCGCCGCCGAGGTCGCGCGCGCGGCCCACGATCGACTGGCTCACGCCGAGCCGTCCGCGCTCGCCCGCGGTCAGGAGGTGCTCGGGTTCGTCACCGATGCCGTTGTCGCGCACGGTGACGGTCACGCTGTCGCTGTGGTTCTCGAGGAGCAGCCATGCCCTGGCGTCCTCGCCCGCGTGGAGGGTGACGTTGTCCAGGGCCGCGCTCACGGCAGCGTCGAGCTCCTCCGCACGCTGCTGCTCCAGCAGGACCGGCACCCCGGGCAGGGACACACTGACCCGCTCGCCCTCGTGCGCACCGAGGAGGACCCTCAGGTCGACCTGCGCCTCACCGCCCCCCGACGTGGCGGGGCGCGACCCGGTCACGTCCTGCGTCACCATCCGGCGCAGGGCACGCTCCTGCTCGGCGGCCAGGGCGCCCAGCTCGGCAGCCGGGCCGCCGATCTCGTCGCCGCGCCGGTTGATGAAGGCGAGCGTCTGGAGCACACCGTCGTGGACCACCCGGGCCAGCCGCTCGCGCTCCCGAAGCCGCTCACGCTCGGCGAGGACCCGCTCGTAGCGCTGGAGGCCCTCGCGGGCGAGGTCCACCGCCACGCCGATGAGGCCACCGAGGAGGAACAGCAGGAGGATGTTGTGCCAGGTGCCGGCGTTGGGCTCGCCGATCTCGAGAAGGTCGGCGGCGGCCACGATGGCGGCGACGACGAGCCCGCCCCGGCTGCCGTGCAGGACGGCGGCACCGACGACGCACCCCGCCGCCCACATCGTCGGGAGCGTGAGCGTGCCTGCGGCGACGTCCTGGGGACGGTCGGCGAGCAGCGTCGCGAAGATGCCCCCGACGGCGAGTGCCACCTCGACGGCGAGCAGCCACGTCGTCCGGCGCCGGTAGAGGAGGAGGAGCAGGCTGAACCCCATGAGGACGGCGATGACGGTGAACGCCACCCACGGGCGCAGCATCGTCTCGTGCCGACCCCAGACGAGCAGTCCGGCGTAGCCGGCCGCAGCCGGACGGAACCAGTCCAGCCCGCGGGAGAAGGCCTCGACGACGACCGGCTCCGACCGACCGGTGCGGACCGACCTGTCGGTGACCCCGAAAAGCGCCCCCCGACGGTGCGCGTGCTCAGCCGGCGCGTTGCTCGTCGGCACCGCGGGTCCCGTCGGAGGCCTCGACACCGTCGAGCTCCCGCTCGAGCTCGTCGACGGCGCGGCCGGGCCGGGCGGCCTCCGCCTGCTCCTGCTGGCGGAGGCGCTTGGCGCGGCTGATCCGGTCCTTCATCGACCCGGCGTACATGTCGACGTACTCCTGGCCGGAGAGCTCCATGAGTGCGTACATGACCTCGTCGGTGATGGAGCGCAGGACGAAGCGGTCGTCCTCCATGCCCTGATAGCGCGAGAAGTCGAGCGGCGTGCCGATCCGGACGCCGACCTGCATGACCTTGGGGATGACCTGGCCGGTCGGCTGCGCCTTGTCGGTGTCGATCATCGCGACGGGGATGACCGGGACGCGTGCCTCGAGGGCCATGCGCGCGACACCGGTCTTGCCCTTGTAGAGGCGCCCGTCGGGCGAGCGGGTCCCCTCGGGGTAGAGCGCGAGCACCTCACCGCGGCGCAGGATCTTCAGACCGGAGCTGAGGGCCGCCTCGCTGGCCTTGCCACCGGAGCGGTCGACGGGCACCTGGCCCACACCGCGGAAGAAGGCCGCCGTGAGCCGGCCCTTGATGCCGACGCCGGTGAAGTAGTCGGACTTCGCGAGGAAGGTCACGCGGCGGTGCACGACCAGCGGCAGGAAGATCGAGTCCGAGAACGACAGGTGGTTGCTCGCGAAGATGGCGCCGCCCGTGTCGGGGACGTGCTCCTCCCCCTCGACCCAGGGTCGGAACAGCAGCTTGAGCAGCGGCCCCAGCACCAGCGTCTTGAGCACCCAGTAGAACACCGGCGTCCTTTCGTCGAATCACAGCGACTCTAGTGCACCGGATGTGCGCCCCAAGGCTGTCTCGCCGCCGTCGACGTGGCACGATTTCGGTGTTCGTCCCCAACTCCCCCGAGGCAGCCATGAGCGACCGTGAGATCGACGCGCAGTTCGACGCGATCGTCGCCCGGTGGGACGACGAGGCTCCCCCGCCCCCCTGCCCGCGCACCGTCCAGGACATCACGACGGCGTATGCCGCACTCACCCGTGACGAGCCCAGCAAGCCCGACGAGCCCAGCGAGCCCAGCGAGCCCGAGGAGACGACCCGTCCCGACCCGCTCGGGGACCGCGACGGCACCGAGGACGCCGTCACGGGGGGGCGCGTGGCGGCGGCCGGACCCGTGCCGTCGGTGCCGTCGGTGCCGACGACGGCACCCGCACCGGGAGGGGGGACCGGGTCCGACATCGGACCTGCCGCTGCCGAGTCGTGGCGCCAGGGCCCGAGCATCGACGCCGAGGACGACCACTTCGAACCGGGTCCGGTGAGCCTGCCGCCGGGTGAGGACATCGGCTACTGGGGAGCGCTCCTCGGCCTCGTCGGTGGGCCGCTGCTGCTCCTCTGGGTGGCCCTCAGCTCCCCGTTCCACGCCGGCTGGTGGGTCCTCGGCGGCATCGCCCTCTTCCTCGGCGGCTTCGGCCTGCTCGTCCTGCGCCAGCCGGCTCACCGCGACCCCTTCGACGACGACGACGGCGCCCGCGTCTGACCGCCGCCCCGCTCAGGCGACGTCAGGGGATCCCGCCGAACCCGGCCCGCCGGACTCCGCGTGCTGCACCATCTCGTCGGTCACCGACTCGCTGACCTCCTCCGCCGCCGCGTCGGCCCGGTCCTGCGCCGCCGTGGGCTCGTCCAGGCGGATGTCGACCCACGTGGGCCGGTGGTCGCTGGCCGCGACGAGGTCGGCCTCGGCGATGTCCAGCGGCACGTGCGGCTCCGCCTGCAGACCGGGCGAGGCGAAGATGACGTCGAGGACCCTGCGCGGACGGGCGGCCGGATAGGTGGGGGTCAGCGGCGAGACCGGGCGCATCACTCCTGCGAAGGCCTGCCAGGCCTGCCCCGACTCGTTCTCGTTGAGGTCCCCGGCGAGCACCACCTCGCCGCCGACGTTGACGGCCGCCAGGATGACCTGCGCGTGGGCCGCGCGCTCGCGCGCGTCGAGGCTGAGGTGGACGCTGGCGACGGCGATCGGCTCCCGGCCAGGGGCGGCCACGCGGGCGAGCGCGAACCCGCGGGTCCGTTGGAGGAACGCGACGCGCAGGCGGGTGTGACGCGACTCGACGACGTCGACGCGCAGCGACGTGAAGATCGTCGTGCCACCGCTGCCGCGGTGCCGGCCCGACCAGTACATCCCGCAGTGCTTCGCGAAGTTCGCGACGCGCTGGGTCGAGAAGAGCCGTCGCGGCACCTCCTGGAGGCAGAGCACGTCCGGGTCGATCGCCCGCACGACCCGCGCCGCGGCATACGGATCCTCGAGGAAGTCGCGGGTGTTGTAGCTCGCGACCCGGATCGTCGTCAGGAGCCCGCGTCCTTGCGTGCGAGGTCGGCGGCACCGATGAGCCCGGCCTCGTTGCCGAGGCGGGCCGCGACGATCTGCGCCTCCGGCCGGTAGCCGCGCCCGGTCAGCCGTCGGCGGAAGGTCTCGCGGGCCGGCCCGAGGAGCAGCTCGCCGGCGGCCGAGACGCCGCCGCCGATGACGAAGGTGCCGGGGTCGAAGGCCGCCGCGAGGTTGGCGATGCCGATGCCCAGCCAGTGCCCGATCTCGGCGAGGAGCTCGATCGAGGTCGGGTCGCCCTCCCGTGCCGCCTCGGTGACGATCGGTCCGGTGAGGTCGTCGGCGCGACCGCCGACCCGGGCGGCGAGGTCGGAGGCCACCGGGGAGTTGGCGAGGATCATCGCGCGGGCCTCGCGCACGAGCGCGTTGCCGGAGGCGTACTGCTCCCAGCACCCCCGGTTGCCGCACTCGCACCGCTGGCCCTCTGGCACGACCTGCATGTGGCCGAACTCGCCGGCGATGCCGTAGCGGCCGCGGATCACCTCGCCGTGCATGACGATCGCGCCCCCGATGCCGGTGCCGAGGTTGACCATGACGACGTGCGACTCGCCCTGGGCCGCCCCGAAGCGCCACTCGGCCCAGCTCGCCGCGTTGGCGTCGTTGTCGACCATGATCGGGACGTCGATCCGCTTGCGCAGCGCGTCGCGCAGCGGCTCGTCGCGCCACGACAGGTGCGGGGCGAAGACGACCGTGGCACGGTCGGCCGCGACGAAGCCGGCCGCACCGATGCCCACCGCCTCCACCGACGGCTCCTGTGACATCAGCTCGTGGACGACGTCGACGATGGTGTCCTCGACGACCTGGGGCCGCTTCGAGCGGTGCGGTGTGTCGCGACGTGCCCGGGCGCGGATCTCACCATTCTCGTCGACCACGCCGCCGGCGACCTTGGTCCCGCCGATGTCGATCCCGATGGCCAGGCTCACGACAGCTCCTCCTCGTCGACGACGGGTATGGGTTCGGTGCGCGTCGTCCGGTCGGCGGGCTCGCCTCGTCCGTGAGCGCCCTCCTCCGTGTGCCGGGTGGCCAGGTCGGCGAGCACCGTCGCCGCCGCACCGGCCAGGTCGGCGAGCCGGCTCAGGGTCTCCGGGCTCACGCTGCGCAGCACGCCGACCGAGCGGCACACGGGGCACCAGGTGCACGTCTCCCCATCACCCATGGCGACGTGGGCGTGCTCGAGGTCCTCCTCCTCGTCGGTCGGATCCTTCATGGACGATGCGGAGGTGCGGCCGAGCGCCTCGAGCAGCCGGGTCGCCTCCTCAGCCACCGAACCCACGGCGGCATCGAGTCGCGCGTCAGCGTCCACGGGGCCACACCTCCTCGTCGCGCACGAACCTCACCCGGAGCTCTCCGGCGCGCACCCCTGCATTCTTGACGATGCAGCGTCGGAGCACCGACGGGAGGGCGATGACGCGCCGCACACCCCCGACGTCGACGACGAGGTCGTCACCGCGGCGGGCCAGGTCCACGTCACCGGACCGGGCCAGCGGGAGCGGCAGCAGCAGGACGAACTCCTCGCCGTCGGGCTCGACCCGCAGCCCGCCACCTCGCACCGGTGCGTCCAGCGGTGGCAGCTCGCCGTCGAGGGCATCGGTCCGGCCGGCGAGGTCGGCGAGCGCGTCGGGTCCGGTCGGCTCGCCCGCGAGGTACGGCGCGACGAGCACAGGCGTCCCGTGGAAGGACTCGACGATCGTGGCGAGGCCGGCGCTCTGCGCCGCGTTCCACGCGGAGCGCCACGGGTCGTCGTCGACCGGGATGACCCGGTTGACGACGACGGCGTCGACGGCATACCCGTGCAGTGACAGGGACGTGAGGATCCGGCGTGCCTCGGCGATGACGACGTTCTCCGGCGTGAGGACGATCCGCACGCTCGCCCGCTCGGAGGTGAGCAGCGAGCGGACGTCGGCCATGTGCGCGCGCCAGGTCGTCAGCACGTCGAGCACCGCGTTGCCCGGCATGGGCAGCCCCGCGGCTGCGGCCGCGGCCGGGCGCATCGCCGTGAGGAGGCGGCGCTGCGTGGGCAGGAGCCGGTCGAGGTGCCAGCCGAGCAGCTCGGGCAGGGCGAGCAGGCGCAGCGTCTCGGCCGTCGGCGCGCAGTCGACGACGACGACGTCCCACGCCCCGCTCGTCGCATGGTGACCGAGCGTGAGCAGGGCACTGATCTCGTCGGCCCCAGGCAGCGCCGTCAGCTCCTCGGCGACCACCGGGTCGACCCCGAAGGAGCCCAGCACCGTGAGGAGGTAGTCGCGCATCGTCGCCCAGTCGGCGGCCACGCTCGTGCGCGACCCGACGGCCTGGGCGTGCAGGCGCCGCTCGACCTCGACCGTCTGCTCCCAGCTCGGCGAGGTGCGCAGGTCGATCTCCAGGGCGTCCCCCAGGCTGTGGGCGACGTCTGTCGACATGACGAGCGTGCGCCGGCCGGCCCGCGCCGACTCGACCGCGAGCGCCGCGGCCGTCGTCGTCTTGCCGACGCCGCCCTTGCCGGTGACGAGGACGATGCGCGGGGGCGGGCTCACAGCAGGCGGGGCGAAGGACGTCGTCGTGGGCTCAGGCGACGGACTCGACGCGCTTCTTGAGCTCCTTGAGCGCCGTGTCGACGATGAGCTTCTCGGCCTTGCGCTTGAGCATGCCGATCATGGGGACGCGGACGTCGACGGCCAGGGCGTAGTCGACCGTCGTCCCCGTCTCGTCCTGGCTGAGCGTGTAGGCGCCGTCGAGGGCCTTGAGCACCCCGGCCCGCACGAGCTTCCAGGAGACCGAGCCGGAGCCGTCCTCGGCGACCCGGTCCCAGTCGTACTCGAGCACGTAGGTGTCCTTGATCGCACCGGCGTCGAGGACGTACTCGACCTGGTCGGCCCAGCCGTCGCCGTCCTCGCTGAGGACGGTCGCCGTCTTCACCTGCTCGGCCCACTCGGGGTAGGACTCGAAGTCGGCGATGACGTCGAGCACCGCGCCGGCGTCGGCGGCGATGTGGATGGAGGAGGACGTGCGATCGGTCATGGGCGCAGGCTACCCAACCTGGGCTACCCCTAGGATCGCAGTGGTGGATGGCGCATCCACCGTCCGCCGCTGGCGACCTGGACCGACGAGGGCGTCGGGACCAGCCGAAGGAGACCACATTGCTCGAGAAGTCCACCCCCACGCTCGTCCCCACCACGACCGAGGGCAGCCTCGCCGACCTCCCCGCGAAGCATCGCCGCGAGACCCCGTCACGCGCCCTGTTCTCCGTGCGCGACGGCGACGGCTGGAAGGACCTCACCGCCCAGGAGTTCGGAGACCAGGTCGACGCGCTGGCCAAGGGCTTCCTCGCGGCGGGCGTCACCCCGGGCAGCGCCGTCGGCATCATGTGCCGCACCCGCTACGAGTGGACCCTCGCCGACTTCGCCCTGTGGACCGCCGGGGCCGTGCCCGTCCCGATCTACGAGACCTCCTCGCCCGAGCAGGTCGAGTGGATCCTCAAGGACTCCTCCGCGGTGGGCGTCGTCGTCGAGAGCGACAAGCACCGGCGGTCCGTCGACAGCATCTCGGGAAACCTCACCGCCCTCGCCCACACCTGGGTCATCGACACCGGTGACCTCGACACCCTCGCTGCATCTGGAGCGGCCTCCGACGACGCGGCGCTGGAGGCGGCGCGGGCCGAGGTCGACCGGCAGTCGGTCGCGACGATCATCTACACCTCCGGGACCACCGGCCGGCCCAAGGGCGTCGAGCTGACCCACGGCAACTTCCTCGACCTCGCCGAGAACACCACGGCCAGGCTCTCGGAGGTCGTCTCGGCCGACGGTGCCTCGACCCTGCTGTTCCTCCCCCTCGCCCACGTCTTCGCCCGGTTCATCGAGGTGCTCTGCCTGGCCTCGGGCGCGAAGATGGCGCACTCCGCCGACATCAAGACGCTCCTCGACGACTTCGCGAGCTACCAGCCCACCTTCATCCTCGCCGTGCCGCGGGTGTTCGAGAAGGTCTACAACTCCGCCGAGGCCAAGGCCGTCGCGGGTGGCAAGGGCAACATCTTCGCCAAGGCCGCCGAGACCGCGATCGCGTGGTCCGAGGCCACGGAGAAGGGCTCGGTCGGCTTCGGCCTCCGGGCCAGGCACGCGGTCTTCGACAAGCTCGTCTACGGCAAGCTCCGCGACGCCATGGGTGGCAAGGTCCAGTACGCCGTCTCCGGCGGCGCGCCGCTCGGCACCCGACTCGGCCACTTCTTCCGCGGCATCGGCGTGACGATCCTCGAGGGCTACGGCCTCACCGAGACCACCGCCCCCATCTGCGTCAACCTGCCCGGCGCCCTCAAGATCGGCACCGTGGGCCCGCCGCTGCCCGGCACGACGATCCGCATCGCCGAGGACGGCGAGATCCTCGCCAAGGGCGTCAACGTCTTCGGGACCTACCGCAACAACGCCGACGCGACCACCGAGGCCATCCGTGACGGATGGTTCCACACGGGTGACATCGGCGAGCTCGACGAGGACGGCTACCTGCGGATCACCGGTCGCAAGAAGGAGATCCTCGTGACGGCCGGCGGCAAGAACGTCGCCCCCGCCGTGCTCGAGGACCGCCTGCGGTCCCACCCGCTGGTCTCCCAGTGCATCGTCGTCGGGGACCAGAAGCCCTTCATCTCCGCCCTCCTCACGCTCGACGAGGAGATGCTGCCGATGTGGGCGGCCAACCACGGCCTCGAGGGCATCACGCCGGCCAAGGCGCGCACCGACGAGACGGTGCTGGCCGAGCTGCAGAAGGCCGTCGACGACGCGAACTCCGCCGTGTCCAAGGCGGAGTCGATCCGCAAGTTCACCGTCCTCGAGAACGACTTCACCGAGGAGTCGGGCCACCTCACGCCGTCGCTCAAGCTCAAGCGCAACATCGTCATGCGCGACTACGCGGACGAGGTCGATGCGCTCTACGGCGGCTGACCCCACCCCCTCCCCCGACGAACCCCGTCAGACCCCGTATGCCGCGTACGCGCTCGCGGTGGGCTGGCTCGCCTACCTCGGCGTGCTCCAGTGGAGCGTCGTCCGGTTCCGCGTGCCGATCGTGCTCACCCTCACGGTGTGCGCGGTCGGGCTCGGGCTGTGGCTGGCGCGGCGCACCCGGGTCGACTCGGCCCCGCGGTGGCTCGTCCCGGTCGTGCTCGTCGCCTCGGTCGGGATCACGTGGGCCGTCCCGCTGTTCAGCTACCTGCGTGACGGGGCGCTGACCGCATCGCTGGCGACGCTGGGGGTCGTCGGCGTGGGGGCCGCCGGGCTGCTGGCGCGGCCGACAGCGGTTCGGGCGCGGACGGCATACGGGCTGGCGGTCCTCGGCCACGTCATCACCGCGACCATCACGACGCTCGGCGACCCCGCCCCGAAGATCGACGTGTGGGTCACGCTGCAGCAGGCGAGCGACGCGCTGGCCCGCGGCGAGAACTTCTACGACATGACGTGGACCGACTCCCCCGGCATCCAGGACGCGTTCACCTACCTGCCGTGGACCACGGTGCTGCTCGCGCCGGGCCGCTGGCTCGGCGGCGACGTGCGGTGGGCGCTGGCCTTCTGGTCGGTCGTGCTCTTCGCCGGCATCTGGGCCCTGGCCAGGCCGACCGCCGGAGACGCACCGCGCACCCCCTGTACGACCGCCCTGCGCGCCGCGCTGCCCGTCACGGCGCTCGTCGTCGCCCCGGGCACCCTGACCCAGATCGACCAGTCGTGGACGGAGCCGCTGCTGGCTGCGGGGATCGTCTGGTGGGCGGTGCTCGTGCGGCGCGGGCACGCCTGGTGGGCCGTGGCCCCGCTGGCGCTGGCGTGCGCGAGCAAGCAGCACCTCGCGCTGCTCCTGCCGCTGCTCCTGCTCTGGAAGCCGTTCGGCCCGCAGAGGGCGATCGCGACCGGGGCGCTCACCGGAGTCCTCATCGCCCCGTGGTTCCTCGCCTCGCCTGCCGACTTCGTCCACGACACGGTCACCCTGCTGCTGGGCTTCCACCCGATCCGGTTCGCGAACACGTGGTACCTGTACTTCCTCAACGAGCACGGGGTGACGCTGCCGTTCTGGGTCACCGGCGTGGTCGTGCTCGGGGCGCTCGGGGTCGCAGGGTGGCTGGTCCACCGTCGCCAGCCCGGCACGGACGAGCTGCTGCGGTGGTTCGCGTTCGTCCTGCTCGCCGCCAACCTCGTCAACAAGCAGGCGTTCTACAACCAGTACTGGCTGAGCGCCGCCCTCGTCGCCGTGTCCCTGGCCGTGCCGGCGCGCACGGAGCCGCAGGTCACTTCGGGCCGGCGAGCAGAGCCAGCTCGGAGAGCCAGCGCCGCGTGAACTCGGCGCGAGTCGTGCCGAGCACCTCGGCGAAGGCACGGTCCGTCGCCGCCTCGGCCTGCGCCGGGGAGCCGTCGACCACCGACGCCTCGTAGAACCGCTGCAGCGTCGCCGCACCGTGGCGGCGGGCGACGAGGTCGACCGCGAGCCACGAGGCGAGGTAGGTGGGAGCGATCTCGCCCTGGGCCGGGTCGAAGTCGGCCAGCGTGGGCAGGCGGGTCGGCCCCCTTCCCGCGTCCACCTCGGCGAGCAGCGCGGCCGCGAGCTCGGTCGTGCGGCGCCCGGAGCCCGAGTAGCCGACGTGGTCGGCGTACCCCTCGGTCAGCCAGAGCGGGGCGGCACCGGCCAGCGAGGACCGCACGGCGACGTGCGTGCCCTCATGGGTGAGCACGAACTGCCGGCCGGTGGTGGTCAGGGTCGCGAAGGCGTCCGGGTTGAGGACGATGCGGTCGGCGCTAGCCAGGCCGGTCGTGGGGTCGAGGGGTCCCTCGGTGACGGCTGCGACCTGGCTGAGGTCGTCCGGTCGGCCGACCAGCTCGCGGAAGGCACTCGTGTCGGCGGGGGCCACGACCGTGAGGCGTCTGGACCAGGGGCGCGTCCAGTGCCGTTCGACCTGCGCGACTGCCCGGTCCGCCATCGTGGCGTATGCCGTGAGCGTCGCCTCGTCGACGGTGCCGCTGACGGTGCTGAACCGGCCGATGACGGTGCGGGCGCCCGGTAGCGGCGCCGGCGCGAGGTCGGTCCCGGGCGTGCGGGGGGCGAGGGTGGGCCGGGGAGTGGGCGCCGGCTCCGGGGTGGCCGGGAGCTCCGTGGCAGCGCTGCGGCCGCTGGGGGTCGTGGTCGTCGGCTCCGGTGGACCGTCGCTGCAGCCGCTCGCGCCCAGGGTGGCAGCACCGACCAGGGCGGCCACCGTGACGCGGGCGCGCAGGGCGCTCCACGGCATACGGCATCGGCGGGCGGGCACGCGACCATGGTGTCAGGCGGGGCTCACCCGACCGCACGGCCGATGTCGAACGGCACCCGCTCGGAGCGAACGGTCGCCGCCGCCTCCGCCGAGAGAAGTCCCGCACGCACGCACGCCGTCACGGCAGCGCGTTCGTCCGCGTCGAGCGGGAGCTCGGTGCCGAGCCCCATCGCCGCAGGGTCCACCATCGCGGTCACCATGCAGTCCCCGCAGTGGAGCTCGCGCACCGGGCAGCGCGAGCAGAGGATGGTCAGGCTGTCACGGGTCAGGTCGGACGTCATGTCGTCACCCCTTTCATCGGGCACCGCCTACGCTAGGAGCGGGCACCGACAGCCCTTCTCTCTCCCGGCCCGGCCCGGCCTCCGCGGGTCTGTCGGCGCCCGCACCTAGCCTCCCTCCCATGCGGATGGTCCAGGGCACCCTCGACGACCTGGGCACCCCCCTGTCCGACGTGACGTTCGTCGTCGTCGACCTCGAGACGACCGGCGGCAGCCCGAGCGAGTGCGGCATCACCGAGATCGGTGCGGTCAAGGTCCGCGGGGGTGAGGTGCTCGGCGAGTTCCAGACCTTCGTCAACCCCGGCGAGCCGATCCCCGCCTTCATCACGGTGCTCACCGGCATCACCGACGCGATGGTCCGCGACGCCCCGCGCGTCGAGCCCGCGCTCGTCGCCTTCCTCGAGTTCGCCGCCGGGTCGGTGCTCGTCGCCCACAACGCCGGCTTCGACATCTCCTTCCTCAAGGCGGCCTGCGCGAGGGCTGACCGTGACTGGCCCCGCTTCCCCGTCGTCGACACCGTGCACCTGGCCCGCCAGCTCGTGTCCCGTGACGAGGTGCCCAACCACCGGCTCGGCTCGCTCGCGCGGCTCTTCGGGGCCACGACCGTGCCCGACCACCGCGCCCTGCACGACGCCCGCGCCACGGTCGACGTGCTGCACGGCCTCATCGCGCGCGTCGGCTCGCTCGGGGTGCACTCGCTCGAGGAGCTCAAGGGCTACTCCTCCCGGGTGCCGAGCGCCACGCGGCGCAAGCGCCACCTCGCCGACCACCTGCCCGAGGCCCCGGGGGTCTACCTCTTCAAGGACGGGCAGGGGCGCGTCCTCTACGTCGGGACGTCGGTGTCGATCCGCACCCGGGTGCGCAGCTACTTCACCGCCTCCGAGCAGCGCCGGCGGATGGCCGAGATGGTCCGCATCGCCGAGTCGGTCACCCCCATCGTCTGCGCCACGCCGCTCGAGGCCGAGGTGCGCGAGCTCCGGCTCATCAAGGAGCACAAGCCGCGCTACAACCGCAGGTCCCGCCACCCGGAGCGCGCCTGGTGGGTCAAGCTCACCGTCGAGCCGTTCCCGCGCCTGTCCATCGTGCGCGACGTCGCCGCCGACGGCGCCCGCTACATCGGACCCTTCGCCTCTCGAGGCTCGGCCGACGACGCGGTCGCCGGGGTCCACGAGATCGTGCCGCTGCGCCAGTGCCTCGAGCGCCTGTCGGTCACCCGGATGCGCTCGGCGTGCGCCCTTGCCGACATGGGCCGGTGCGGCGCCCCCTGCAACGGCAGCCAGAGCGTCGACGAGTACGCCGAGGTCGTCGCCGAGGCGGTCGAGCTGCTCACCGGCGACGCGCGGTCCGCGGTCTCGACCTGGCGGCACCGGATGGACCACCTGGCCGAGCAGCAGCGCTTCGAGGACGCGGGCGTCGTGCGCGACCGGATGATCAGCCTCGTCCGGGGGGCCTCGCGGGCGCAGCGCCTCGACCCGCTGGCCCGCACCGCCGAGCTCGTCGCCGCACGGCGCAGCGAGACCGGGGGCTGGGAGGTCATGTGCATCCGCTACGGCCGGCTCGCGGGAAGCACGTCGTCGCCCCGCGGCGCGGACCCGATGCCCTACGTCGAGGCGCTGCGGGCGAGCGCCGAGGTGGTGCCCGCACCCCTGCCCCCGTCCACCGCCGCCACGCCCGAGGAGAGCGAGAAGGTCCTGCGATGGCTGGACGCTCCCGGGGTGAGGATCGTCGACATCGTCGGTACGTGGACCTGCCCCGTGGGTGGGGCCACCGGCGTGCGGCAGGAGCTCGAGCCGGTGGAGGCGTCGAAGTGGAGCACCCCCGGGTTCCGCTCGGCCTAGTCTCGGGGCCCGACGGCATCGACCCGCGGCGACAGGAGTGTGCGCAGGAGAGGGAGGACCAGCGCGCCGAGCTCATGGCCTGCCACGACAACGTCTGGGCGCCGGACCGAGCCGACTACGCTGCGAGGCGTGATCACTGCCATCGTCCTCATCACCGCCGACGTCGACCGGATCCCCGAGGTGGCCCAGGAGGTCGCCGAGCTCGACGGCGTCAGCGAGGTCTACTCGGTCGCCGGTGACGCCGACCTCATCGCCATGGTGCGGGTGCGTCAGCACGACGAGCTCGCCAGCGTCATCGCCGACCGGCTCAACAAGGTCGTCGGCGTGACGGGCACGGCGACGCACATCGCCTTCCAGGCCTACTCCAGGCACGACCTCGAGGCCGCCTTCAGCCTCGGCCTCGAGTAACCGCCTCCCCCGCGTCATCCCAGCTTTCGCTCCTCATGGGCGGAATGTGGGCGTCCGGAGGGAACCGAAGCCTCCGGACCCCGCAGGTTCCCGCATGCGGAGCAAAAGCTGGGACCGAGGGTCAGGCGGACACGACCGCGCGGCTGGCCGTGACCCACCGGTCCAGCTGGGCGGCGGCCTCCCCGGAGTCGATCACCTGTGCCGCCCTGGACACGCCGCTCCGGATGGCCTCGTGGACCTCGGTCGCGGAGCTGCCCGTGGACCCGGCAGCAACCGCGAGGGCCGTCCCGACGTTGAGGAGGACCGCGTCACGGGCCGGGCCCCGGTCACCGGCGAAGACGCGACGGGCGACCTCCGCGTTGTCCTCGGCCAGGCCCCCCTTGATGCTGTCGATGCTCGACACGTCGAGGCCGACATCGGCGGGGTGCACCGAGAGCTCGCTGACCGCGCCGTCACGGACCCACAGCACCGTGGTCGGGCCCGCGATCGACATCTCGTCGAGACCCTCGTCACCGCGGAAGACCGCGGCCGACGAGCCACGGTCCGCGAACACACCGGCGATGACAGGGAGGAAACGGGCGTCCGCGACGCCGACCGCGGCATACGTCGGCTGTGCCGGGTTGGTCAACGGGCCGAGCAGGTTGAACGCGGTGGCCACCCCGAGCTCGGCGCGGGCCGGTCCGGCGAAGCGCATCGACGGGTGGAAGGTCTGCGCGAAGCAGAAGGTGATGCCGGCGTCGAGGGCCACCTGCCGGACCTGCTCAGGGGTGAGGGTGAGGTTGACCCCGAGGGACTCGAGGACGTCCGCCGAGCCCGACTTCGACGAGGCGGCGCGGTTACCGTGCTTGACGACCCGCAGGCCGGTGGCCGCGATCACCACGGACGACATCGTCGAGATGTTGACCGTGCCGAAGCGGTCACCCCCCGTGCCGACGATGTCGATCGTCTCGCCCGGCACCTCGATCCGGCGCGCGTGCTCGAGCATGACGTCGGCGAGCCCCCGCACCTCGGCGACCGACTCGATCTTGGACCGCAGGGCCATGAGGAAGCCGGCCACCTGGGCGACGCTCGCCTCGCCGCTCATGATCCGGTCCATCGCCCACCGTGACTCCTCGAGCGAGAGGTCCTCGCGGGCGAGGAGGCGGGTCAGCAGGTCGGGCCACGTGGGGCCCGAGGCCGCCGTGGCCGACACGTCAGAGCGCCGCGGCGCGCGTGCGCGCGAGACCCGCGATCGCCTCGGCGACCTTGATCGGGTCGAGAGGATGCGGGACCGCGTCGTCCGCCAGCGACCACGCGGCGAGCCAGCCGTCCTGGGGGCGACCGGTGAGGACGAGGACCGGGGGGCACTGGTAGATCTCGTTCTTGAGCTCGCGGCACAGTCCCAGGCCACCGTTCTTGGCCGCCTCGCCGTCGAGGACGACGACGTCCCAGCCGCCGGCGTCGAGCGCCTCGGTCACGGCGAACGCAGTCGCGCACTCGAGCCAGCGGGTGATCTCGACGTCGCGTGCGGGGCGACGCCCGGCCGCGGCGCGGACGGCGTCGCGAGTGGTGATGTCGTCGCTGTAGAGCAGGACCGAAACCCGGTGGACTCCGTCGGCCGAGCGGGTCCCGGGTCCGGTCTGCGCAGGGGCAGCCGCGTGCGGTGAGGTCATGCCGTCATCCTAGTCACGGGAGGTTTGCCCCGACGGACCCACCGAGTCGGGGGTCGGTGCAGCGCTCCACAGGGATAACGGCCATAATGACCGGGTGGCGATAGAAGCAGCGACTCGAGTCTCCGGTCCGGTCCCCAGCATCCCGGACTACGGTCCCGCGACGCGGCCCAACATGGTGGCCGTGGGCACCATGGTGTGGCTCGCCAGCGAGCTCATGTTCTTCGCCGCCCTCTTCGCCTTCTACTTCTCCCTGCGGGGCAACCTGCCGGGCCAGTGGGCGGAGCGCACGGAGCAGCTCAACGTGCCGTTCGCGGCCGCCAACACCCTCGTCCTCGTCATCTCGTCGGTCTGGTGCCAGCTGGGCGTCTGGAAGGCCGAGCGCGGCCAGGTCGCCCGCACCGGCGGCCTGCTCGACGTCAAGGGCTGGGGCATGCGTGAGTGGTACGTCCTCACCTACGTCTTCGGCTCGATCTTCATCGCCGGCCAGGTCTACGAGTACGCGCACCTCGTGCACGAGGGCATCACGCTCAGCACCGACTCGTACTCGTCGATCTTCTACCTCGCCACCGGCTTCCACGGCATGCACGTGACCGGCGGTCTCATCGCCTTCCTGCTCATCATCGGGCGCACGTTCACCACCCGCCGGTACTCGCACCTTCAGGAGACCGGCGCCATCGTCACCTCCTACTACTGGCACTTCGTCGACGTCGTCTGGATCGCGCTCTTCGCGATGATCTACCTCCTGCAGTGAGGCTGTCGGACGTGAGCCTCAGAATCGGACCATCCCCCTTCGAGACCCCCGACAGGACCGCACCGTGAACGCACTGGCCGCCCGCCGCCGGCACCCGGCAGCGATCGCCCTTCTGCTCATGCTCGGCCTCCTCGTGACCGGGTTCGCCTACGCAGCCGTGGCGCCCCAGCCGGCCCAGGCCGAGGCGAGCAGCACCGAGGACGTCGCCGCCGGCAAGAAGCTCTTCGTCGCCAACTGCGCCTCGTGCCACGGCGTCAACGCCGAGGGCCGCGCCACCGGGGTCGATGACCAGATCGCCGGACCCCCGCTCGCCGGCGTGGGTGCCGCGGCGGTGGACTTCCAGGTGGGCACCGGTCGTATGCCGATGCGCCAGCCCGCGGTCCAGGCCCCCCAGGGCACGGTGCAGTTCGACCAGGAGCAGATCGACCAGATGGGCGCCTACATCGCCTCCCTGGCTCCTGGTCCGGCCGTCCCCTCCGAGGAGGACGTCGACCCCGCCGATGGTGACCCTGCCAAGGGCGGCGAGATCTTCCGGGTGAACTGCGCCATGTGCCACAACTTCGCCGGCTCCGGTGGGGCGTTGACGCGCGGCAAGTACGCACCGTCCCTCGACGGCGTCTCCCCCAAGCACATCTACGAGGCGATGCAGACCGGTCCCCAGCAGATGCCGGTCTTCAACGACGCCAACATCGCCCCCGAGGAGAAGCGGGACATCATCGCCTTCCTCAAGGTGATCGACGACGCTCCCCAGCAGGGTGGACACGCCCTCGGCTCCCTCGGCCCGGTGACTGAGGGCTGGTTCGCCTGGTTCTTCGGACTGGGCATCCTCATCGCCATCTCCGTGTGGCTCGGCCAGAAGTCCGCCTGAGCCATGCAGCCCACCGCCTCCCACGCTCCGTCGACAGGATCGAACCTCCGATGAACGAGAAGGACAGCCACCCCACCGAGGGCGAGGTCACCCCGCAGGGTGAGTTCGGCTCCACCGCCGTTCGGCTCGACCAGGGTCACGTCGTCGGCGACGGCGGCATCCCGGCACGCTTCGAGAACCCGGGCTTTCCTCCGCACGCCCACCGCACGGCCGACCTCAGCGAGGTCGGCGCCAAGACGGCCGAGCGCGTCGTCGGCGGACTCTTCATCCTCTCCATCCTGGGCACGCTCGGGTTCATCGTCGCGTACTTCGCCGTGGACTCCGAGGCGACGATGTTCATCCCGGGCATCGGTCAGACCAACGCCCTGCACGCCCTGCTCGGCGTCACGATGGCGCTGTCCCTCCTCGGCATCGGCTTCGGCGCGGTCCACTGGGCCAAGACCCTCATGCCCGACCAGGAGGAGGTCGAGGACCGGCACCCGATGCGCTCGGCCGACGAGGCGCGCACCGACTTCGTGCAGATCCTCGGCGACGGCGCCGAGACCGCGCACCTCACCCGCCGCCCCCTCATCAAGTACGCCCTCGGCGGGGCCCTCGGCCTGTTCGCGGTCCCGGTCGTCCTCCCGGTTCTCGGCGGCCTCGGCCCGCTCCCGGGAGACGACCTCTCCGTGAGCTTCTGGAACGGCCACAAGGAGGAGGACGGCAGCTACCCCAACGCGCCGCTCCGCCTGATGCGGGACCCCCAGAACACCCCGATCAAGGCCAGCGAGGTAACCATCGGCTCGGTCTTCCACGTCATGCCCGAAGGACTGCTGGACCTCGAGGAGCACGTGCTCGAGGAGAAGGCCAAGGCGGCTGTGCTCGTCATGCGCCTCGACCCGGACGACATCAAGTCCCAGAAGGAGAAGGACTGGGGCCACCAGGGCATCGTCGCCTACTCCAAGATCTGCACGCACGTGGGATGCCCGGTCGGGCTCTACGAGCAGCAGACCCACCACCTGCTGTGCCCGTGCCACCAGTCGACGTTCGACGTGACACAGGACTGCAAGGTCATCTTCGGCCCGGCCAAGCGACCTCTGCCCCAACTGGAGATCACGGTCGACGACGAGGGCTACCTCATCTCCAAGGGCCCCTTCAAAGAGGCCGTTGGTCCGAGCTTCTGGGAGCGTGGTTCAGCATGAGCACCGACACCGTCCCCGCCGGGCGCCCGGCAGACCGTCTGCGCGACGGCGACACCAGGCCCCGGCACGAGGGTCCCAGTGCGGGCGCGCGCAAGGTCGGCGGAGTCGCCGGCTGGATCGACGACCGCACCGGCTCGGCCAAGGGCATCAACTACCTGCTGCGCAAGGTCTTCCCCGACCACTGGTCGTTCATGCTCGGCGAGATCGCGATGTACTCGCTGATCATCTGCTTGCTCTCCGGTGCCCTGCTGACTCTCTGGTTCGTGCCCAGCGCCACCCAGGTCGTCTACGACGGCTCCTACGTCCCGCTGCGCGGCGTGACCATGTCCGACGCCTACGCCTCGACGCTGAACATCTCGTTCGACGTCAAGGGCGGGCTCCTCGTGCGCCAGATCCACCACTGGGCCGCCCTGATGTTCGTCGTCGGCCTCACCGTGCACATGTTCCGCGTGTTCTTCACCGGCGCGTTCCGCAAGCCGCGTGAGCTCAACTGGGTCATCGGCACGGTCCTCGCCCTGCTCGCGGCCATCGAGGGCTTCGCGGGCTACTCCCTCCCGGACGACCTGCTCTCGGGCACCGGTCTTCGCGCCATGGAGGGCTTCGTCCAGACGGCCCCGGTCATCGGCTCCTACCTCGCCTACGGCATCTTCGGTGGCCCGTTCCCCGGCGAGGCGATCATCCCGCGCCTCTACAGCGCGCACGTGCTGCTCCTGCCCGCGATCATCGTCGGCCTCTTCACCGCGCACATCGTGCTCGTGGCGGTCAACAAGCACACCCAGTTCCCCGGCCCTGGCCGGACCAACGACAACGTCGTGGGCTACCGCGTCATGCCGGTGTATGCCGCCAAGGCCGGTGGGTTCTTCTTCATCGTCTTCGGGATCATCGCCCTCATCTCGGCGCTGTTCACGATCAACCCGATCTGGGCCTACGGCCCCTACGACCCGTCGCCGGTCACCGCCGGCTCCCAGCCCGACTGGTACATGGGCGCCTACGACGGTGCGCTGCGGCTGCTGCCGGGCTGGCTCGAGTTCGAGATCCTCGGCTTCACGCTGTCGCTGAACATTGCGCTCGGGGCCCTGGTGCTGCTGCCACTGGTCTACATCGTGCTCGGCGCCTACCCCTTCGTGGAGCGCTGGGTCACGGGTGACACCGGCGAGCACCACCTGCTCGACCGACCGCGCAACAACCCGACCCGGACCGGCATCGGCATGGCCGGCATCGTCGCGTACTCGGTGTTCATGTTCGCTGCCGGCAACGACATCATGGCGATCAAGCTCGGCATGTCGATCAACGACATCACCCGGGCGTTCCAGATCGCTCTCTTCGTCGGGCCACCGCTCGCCTTCTGGGTGACCAAGCGAATCTGCCTCAGCCTGCAGCGCCGTGACCGTGACCTCGCCCTGCACGCTCGCGAGTCGGGACGCATCATCCGTGGCGCGGACGGCTCCTTCCACGAGCGGCACGACGCGCTCACCGACCAGGAGCGCTGGATCCTCGTGCAGCACGAGCCGGTGGCCCCGCTCCAGCTCACCGGTGGCGTGGACGAGAACGGTGTCGAGCGTCCGCTCAAGCTCAAGGACCGCCTGCGGGTCAAGATGTCGCACTTCTACTTCAAGGACGCGGTCAACCCCGTGACCCCGGCGGAGCTGGCGGCGGCCCACCACGACGGGCAGCAGGCGGAGGCCATCGAGGCACCCTTGGACTACGAGCACATCGACGGTCGCCAGGACCACGGCCCCGACGACGGTGGTCACGGTGCCGACGTCCCCTCGGAGTCCCGTGGAGTCGGCAGCGCCAGTCGGATGAAGGAATGAGCTGACGAGCCTCCCGGCTCACCCGCTCCCCCAGCGGCCTCGAGGACCCTCGTCCTCGGGGCCGCTGTTCTGTGTGGACAGGGTTCGAGGTCGGCGGATCACTGTCGTCCGGGAGTTCCCCCAGGCAAGCACGCCCAGCTCGCCCGCACACCGTCCCGCCCCCTGCGGGAAGGACCTGAGCGGACGTGACAGGGTGGGGCCGGTGCAGCCGATTGATCCCGCCGCGTTCGAGGCCATCGTCGAGGAGTCGCTCGACGAGGTCCCCGAGGAGCTCATGGCGATGCTCGACAACGTCGTCTTCCTCGTCGAGGACGAACCCCCCACGGACGACCCGGACCTGCTCGGTGTCTACGACGGGGTTCCGCTGACCGAGCGGGACGCCGGCTGGGGGTTGGGAAACCTGCCGGACCGCATCACGCTGTTCCGGGGACCGCTCACGCGGATGTGTGAGGACGTCGAGGAGCTCCGTGAGGAGATCGCCGTGACGGTCGTGCACGAGATCGCCCACCACTTCGGCATCGACGACGACACCCTGCACGAGCTCGGCTGGGGCTGAGCTCCGACCCGGCCGGAACGAGCCTCAGCGGTTCGAGCTCAACCCCGCGCAGAGCCGCGGCGGCACACGTGCTCCGTCAGCCAAGCAGCCCGCTCAGAGGGCGTGCGAGCGCGCTCAGAGGGCGTGCGGGCCCTTCCAGTACTCGTAGACCCACCCGACCAGCGCGGGGACGGTGAGGACCGCGCCGAGGGCGACGATCCACCAGCCGATGGCCAGACCGAGGAAGATGAGGGCGCTGGACGCGGCCAGCCACAGCGGCCACCAGCTGTGCGGGCTGAAGAAGCCGTAGTCACCGGCGATGTCGCTGATGTCGCCCAGCGGGTCGTCCTCCGGGGGGACACCCTCGAGCTTGCGCCGGGTGATGGCCAGGTAGCCGGCGATCATGAAGCCCAGGAGCGCCCCGAGCGTCAGCCCGGTGACGCCGACCGGCTCGGTCCAGTCGCTCCAGAACCCGTACAGCAGCGCCATGGCGGTGGCGAAGACGCCGAGGAGAATACCGATCCGTTCCATCGCCAGCATCGGTCAGGACTCCTTGTCAGTTGCGGACATCGAGTCGCCACCCAGATCGGCTGCGCCGAGGGCCTTGACGAGCCCGGACGACTCGTAGCCGGCCGGTGCCGCGTCAGGGTGGTTGAGGTCGAACGCCGGGCGCTCCGAGCGGATGCGCGGGATCGAGTTGAAGTTGTGGCGTGGCGGCGGGCAGGACGTGGCCCACTCCAGCGAAGCACCGTAGCCCCACGGGTCGTCGGTCTCGACCAGCGGCGCGTAGCGCCACGTCTTCCACACGTTGTAGAAGAACGGGATCATCGAGGCGCCCAGGATGAAGGCACCGACCGTCGAGACCTGGTTGGCGAACGTGAAGCCGTCCTCCGGGAGGTAGTCGGCGTAACGACGCGGCATACCCCAGATGCCCAGGAGGTGCTGGATGAGGAAGGTCGTGTGGAAGCCGATGAAGAGCATCCAGAAGTGGATCTTCCCCAGCGGCTCGTCCAGCATCCGCCCGGTGAGCTTGGGCCACCAGAAGTAGAAGCCACCGAACATCGCGAACACGACCGTGCCGAAGACGACGTAGTGGAAGTGCGCCACGACGAAGTAGCTGTCGGTGAGGTGGAAGTCCAGCGCCGGGCTGGCGAGGATGACACCGGTGAGGCCACCGAAGAGGAAGGTCACGAGGAAGCCGATCGCCCACAGCATCGGGGTCTCGAAGGTGAGCTTGCCGCCCCACATCGTGCCGATCCAGTTGAAGAACTTCACCCCCGTCGGCACGGCGATGAGCATCGTCATGATCGCGAAGAAGGGCAGCAGCACCTGACCGGTGCCGTACATGTGGTGGGCCCAGACCGAGACGGACAACGCCGCGATGGCGATGGTCGCGTAGACGAGCGTCTTGTAGCCGAAGATCGGCTTGCGCGAGAACACCGGGAGGATCTCCGAGATGATCCCGAAGAACGGCAGGGCGATGACGTAGACCTCTGGGTGCCCGAAGAACCAGAAGATGTGTTGCCAGAGCATCACACCGCCCGCCTCCGGGTCGAAGATGTGCGCGCCGAACCGGCGGTCGGCGCCGAGCGCGAAGAGTGCCGCGGCGAGGGCCGGGAAGATGAGGAGCACGAGGATCGAGGTGATGAGCACGGTCCACGTGAAGATCGGCATCCGGAACATCGTCATGCCGGGCGCGCGCATGGTGAGGATCGTCGTGATGAAGTTGACCGCACCGAGGATCGTCCCGAAGCCACCGAGGGCGAGGCCGAAGACCCAGAGGTTGCCGCCCATGCCGGGGCTGTAGGCGGTGTCCGACAGCGGCGTGTAGGCGAACCAGCCGAAGGACGCCGCGCCGCCGGGCGTGAGGAAGCCGCCGGCCGCGATGAGCCCCCCGAAGAGGTAGAGCCAGTACGCGAACATGTTGAGGCGGGGGAACGACACGTCGGGCGCGCCGATCTGGAGCGGCATGAGCGCGTTGGCGAACGCCGCGAACAGCGGCGTCGCGAACAGCAGCAGCATGATCGTGCCGTGCATCGTGAACATCTGGTTGTACTGGTCCGGGTTGTCCACGATCTGCATGCCGGGCTGCATGAGCTCGGCGCGGATGACCAGGGCCATGAGCCCGGCCAGCAGGAACCAGACGAAGGAGGTGATGAAGTAGAGGTTGCCGATGACCTTGTGGTCGGTGGTCGTCATCCACTTCACGACGGTGGCGCCGGGCGCAATCCGCGCCCGTGAGACGGACTGACGCTCTCGAAGCATCGTCCGGGTGTCGGTTGCAGCACTCATCGGTTCCTCAGTTCCTCGGGGAGCTTCGCCATCTCCTCCGGAGTGAATCCCTCGCGGTTGAGGTCGGTCCCGAGCAGCCCGGTCTGACCCCGCGACCTCAGGTCCTCCAGGTGCGCGTCGAACTCGGCGCGAGGCACGACCTTGACGTTGAACAGCATGTTGGCGTGGTAGGCGCCACAGAGCTCGGCGCACTTGCCCTTGAAGGTGCCCTCCTCGGTGGGGACCACCTGGAACTTGTTGACCCGGCCGGGGATGACGTCGAGCTTCTGCAGGAACTGGGGCACCCAGAACGAGTGGATGACGTCGCGGGCGGTCAGAACGAACTCGACGCGCTCGTTGACCGGTAGGTACATCGTGGGGATGGTCTCCTCGGCGCCGGGCTCCCCCGTGAGGATGGCCTGCGTGCCGACCTCGTGGACGTCGCCCTCGAGGTAGTTGAAGTCCCAGGCCCACTGCTTTCCGACGACGTTGATGGTCACGGCGGGGTCCTGCTCGGTGTCGAGCAGCGCGCTCTGCTCACGGGCGGTGTAGAAGAAGAAGACGGCGACCATGAAGATCGGGACGATCGTGTAGAGGATCTCGAGCGGCACGTTGTAGCGCAGCTGCACCGGCAGCTCGTTGTCGTCGCGACGCCGGCGATAGGCCACCACGCACCAGGCGGTCAGCCCCCAGACGAGCGCTCCGACCGCGAGGCAGGCGATCCACGCACCGACCCACAGGTCGCGCACGCGCTCGGAGTTCTCGGTGATGCCGTTGGGCAGGTATCCGTCCTTGAACTCCCCCAGCTCACAGCCGCTGAGCGCCAGCAACGCCGCCACCGACACCACGGCCCACGTGGCCAGTCGCCGACCGCGCGTGCGGGGGTTGATGTGGTCGTGCTGAGGCACCGGAGCACCCTCCTGCGTCGTGGGCTGGAACAGCACAAACACTAGTGCATGCAGGCCCGGCGGCCGGGGACGGGTCGGGTTACGGTCGGCACGTGCTCGACGCCACCCGCAGTCCCCTGCACCCGTCCGCCCGGGCCACCCTGCTGGCCGCTCTGGACGCCGGATGGGCCGACCCCCGACGCCTCCACCGTGACGGCCGGCGGGCCCGCCTGCTCCTCGACCAGGCACGCGAGAGCGTCGCCGCGTCGATGGGTGCCCGACCGGGCGAGGTGTCCTTCCACCCGAGCGGCGCCCACGCCCTGCGGCTGGGCGTGGCCGGCCTGCGCCACGCCCGTCGCCGCGTGGGCACCCGGGTCCTCACGACGGCGGTGGACCAGGCGGTCCTGCTGCACGAGGCGCACGACGCGGACCCGGGCTGCGTGCCGATCGCCGTCGACCGGTGGGGGCGCGTCGAGCCGGCCCGCGTGTCGAGCGCGCTGCACGGCCCACCCGTGGCGGCGGTCGCCATCCAGCAGGCCAACGGCGAGGTGGGCACCACCCAGCCCGTCGACGAGATCTTCGCCGTATGCCGCGCTGCTTCCGTCCCGCTGCTCGTCGATGCCACCGCGGCCCTCGGCCGGGTGGCGCCGCCGAGCGGCTGGGACGTCCTCGTCGGCGATGCGGCCACCGTCGCCGGCCCCCCTATCGGGGTCCTGGCCGTGCGCACCGGGACCCGCTTCGACGTGCCCGGTCCACGCTGGGAGCCCGAGCACGGGCGCGAGCCCGCCGACCCGTGGGTCCCCCTGGCGCTCGCCGCCGCAGAGGCATGGCGACAGGTGGACCATACCCGGGCCGCGGAGGAGGCCTCGGCGCGTGCCCTCGTCGACCGCATCCGCACCGCCGCGGCGGCCGTCGCCGACGTCGAGGTGGTGGGCGACCCCGTCGACCGGCTCCCCCACGTCGTGACGTTCAGCGCGCTCTACGTCGACGGGGAGAGCCTCGTGGACGCCCTCGACCGCCGGGGCGTCGTCGTGGCCTCGGGGTCGGCGTGCACGTCCAGCCGGCTCGAGCCGAGCCACGTCCTCGCGGCCATGGGCGCGCTCACGCACGGCAACGTCCGCGTCACCCTCCCGCTGGAGGCGGTCAGCCCGGACCGGGCACGGGACGTCGACGCCCTCTGCAGCGCGCTGCCGGACGTCGTCGCCGAGCTCAGGGGGCGCCTCGGGGTGGACGGGCTGTGACCGCCCACATCGATCTCGACGCCCGCGGCCTCAGGTGCCCCCTGCCGGTCATCCAGCTGGCCCGCCTCGCCCGGGACCGGCCCCCGGGCACCACGCTCGTGGCTCTCGCCGACGACCCAGCCGCCGAGGCGGACATCCCCGCCTGGGCCCGCATGCGCGGGCACACCGTGACGCTCGAGCGTCGAGATGCGCACACGGCATACGTCGTCGTTCTCGGCTGAGCGTCAGCCGAACCGGATCGGCGGCGCGTCGAGCGCCGTCCCGAGGGCCTCGAGGTAGCGCTCCCGGGTCCACTCGGCCACGCCCAGGCCGCGCAGGTGCTCGGTGGCCCACTGCACGTCGATGAGGCGGCGGAGGTCGCCGTCGGCCCGCACGAGGTCGACGAGGGCGGCCAGCGCGACCTTGGACGCGTCCCGCTCGGCGTGGAACATCGACTCTCCGGCGAAGAGGCCGCCGATCGCGATGCCGTAGAGACCCCCGACGAGGCGGTCCTCGCGCCACGTCTCGATGCTGTGCGCCCAGCCCAGCCGGTGCAGCGCGGCATACGCCTCGACGATCTCGTCGGTGATCCAGCGGCCCTCGCGCTCCGGGTCCGCGCACCGGTGGACGACGTCGACGAAGGCCGTGTCGACGCGGATCTCGAAGCGGGCGCGGGCCTTCCTGAGCGAGCGGCGCTCGCGGAACGTCCGGGGCTCGAGCACGCCGCGGGGCTGTGGCGACCACCAGCCGAGCGGGCGGCCTCCGTCCGGGCCCAGACCCATGGGGAACAGCCCGGAGCGGTAGGCGGCGAGCACCGTGCCGGGTTCGAGGTCGGCACCGGCGCCGACGAGGTCGTCGTCCGGGGTGGGTCGCAGGCGGCCGAGCTCCCACTCGCTCGCAGGCGGCTCGACCGGCGGGAAGGGGACGGTCACGGTGGTGCGGTCAGTGCCCCGAGCAGGTGATGTGCGGCTCGACGTCGGCAGCCGAGTCGTCGCCGTAGGCGCGGGCGAGGCGGTCGAGGAAGGCGCGCTTGTCGAGCGTGTACTCCTGCGTGCCGACGGTCTCGAGGACGTAGGTCGCGAGCAGGGAGCCGATCTCCGCGCAGCGGCGGTGCTCCAGCCCGGCCGACAGGCCGGTGAGGAAGCCCGCGCGGAAGGCGTCACCGACCCCCGTGGGGTCTGCGCGACGGGCCTCGAGCGCGATGGGGACCTCGATCGGCTCCTCGCCGCGGGTCTTGATGACCGCCCCGTCCTTGCCCTTGGTGATGACGCGGGTCGTCACCTGGGCGTCGATGTCGGCCTCGCTCCAGCCGGTCTTCTGCTCGGTGAGGTGCGCCTCGTACTCGTTGGTGAAGAGGTAGTCGGCGCCCTCGATGAGCCGGCGGATGAACGGCCCGTCGGCGAAGGCCAGCTGCTGCGAGGGGTCGGCGACGAAGGTGATGCCACGCGTGCGGCACTCCTCGGTGTGGCGCAGCATGGCCTCGGGGTCGTTGGCGCCGATGAGCACCATGTCGAGCCCGCCCTCGGCGATGGGACCGATCTCGATGAGCCGGGCCTCGCTCATGGCGCCCGCGTAGAAGGTCGCCATCTGCGCCATGTCGTCGTCCGTCGTGCAGACGAAGCGGGCCGTGTGCTTCGTCGACGAGACGAGGACGTGGTCGCAGTCGACACCGTGCCGGGTGAGCCAGCTGCGGTAGTCGGCGAAGTCCTCACCCGCTGCGCCGACGAGCAGCGGTCGCTGCCCGAGGGCGGCCATGCCGAAGCAGATGTTGCCCGCGACTCCCCCGCGCCGGATCTCGAGGGTGTCGGCGAGGAACGAGACCGAGATCTTGTCCAGCTGCTCGACGACGAGCGAGTCCGCGAAGCGGCCGCGGAAGGTCATGAGGTGGTCGGTCGCGATGGACCCGGTGACTGCGATGCGCACGGCCTGAACCTACCTCGCCCACGAGGGGTGGACATACGCAGGTACTTGACAATGCCCAGTACTCGGCGAAGAGGGGCCCATGCCGGCCCATGACGCACAGATGCTCAAGGGAGTCCTCGGGCTCCTCCTGCTGAGCATGCTGTCGACCGGCGACCAGTACGGCTACGGGATCGTCACCCAGCTCCGCCGGGCCGGCTTCGAGGACCTGGCCGAGGGAACCGTCTACCCCGGTCTGACCCGGCTCGAGGCCGCCGGGTTCCTCGAGTCCTACCTCCTGCGCAGCGACTCCGGTCCCGCGCGGAAGTACTACCGGCTCACCGACACCGGCCGCGCCGAGCTCACCCACCGCCAGACGGCGTGGGGCGACCTCGTGCGGTCCGTCGCGACGGCCACTGCCGCAGTCCACGCCGCTCGTCCGACAGGGGAACCCGCATGACCGTCCAGGACCGCCTCCGCATCGAGAACGCCCTGCTGCGCTACGACTTCTGGCTCGAGATGCGGGGGGTGCGCGGGTCACGCAGGCGTGAGCTGCGCCGCGAGCTGCGCGCCAACCTCGTCGAGGCGAGCGCCGACGTGGGCACGACCCGGGCCCTGTTCGGCATCGGCTCGCCCAAGGAGCTCGCGCATGCCGCGAACGACGGCGACCCGACCCGGCCGCGCTGGTCGCAGGGGGCGGTGTGGGCCTCAGGGGTCTTCACGCTGGTGCTCTTCTCGCTGATGTTCACCGCCACCGCGTTCACGGCCGGGGTGGAGGCCAGCGGGGTCACCGGGGAGACCGTCCGCGGCTTCGTCTTCCCGTGGTTCGGCATCGACTTCGCGGCCCGGGTCGAGCCGGACGGGCGTGGGTTCGCCGTCGGCGCAGGCGGCTCGTTCGTGCCCGTCGTGGGGCTACCGCTCCTGACCTTCGTCGTGGTATCGAAGGCCTGGCGAGTCCTGAGCCGAGGGGACCGGTCGGCCGTGGCGTCCATGGAACGCGCCTGACGGCATACATCCCCCCCCGACACGGGAAGGGCCTCCCCACCGTGATGGTGGGCAGGCCCTTCTCGTGCGGCGCGGGGGCCGCGGCTCAGCCGAAGCTGTCGCCGCAGGCGCAGGAGCTGCCGGCGTTGGGGTTGTCGATGGTGAAGCCCTGCTTCTCGATGGTGTCGGAGAAGTCGATCGTCGCGCCCTCGAGGTAGGGGCCGCTCATGCGGTCGACGACGACCTCGACACCGTCGAAGTCGCGGACGAGGTCGCCGTCGAGGCTGCGCTCGTCGAAGTAGAGCTGGTAGATGAGGCCGGAGCAGCCACCGGGCTGGACTCCCACGCGCAGGCGAAGGTCGTCACGACCCTCCTGCTCGAGCAGGGAGCGGACCTTGCCGGCGGCGAGGTCGGTGAGGAGGACGCCGTGCGCCGGTGCCTCGGTGGTGGTCTCGGGGGCCTGCGTGTCGAGCTCGCTCATGGGGTGACTCCTGTGCTGCGTCGGGGCTCGGGTGGTCGGTGGTCGTGCATCAGGTCGCAACTGCTCGCAACCGTCATCTGTTCCCGTGCGTCCTCCCAGCGTACGTCCCCACGGCGACATCACCGAGCAGGGGACCACGTCCTGGCGACGCGGGCGGCGCGCGCACGCAGGGTGCCCACCGGGTCGAGCATCGCTGCGTCCAGCTGCGCGGGCGTCTCCGCGACGGCGTACGTGCCGCTGATGCCCAGACCCATGGTCTCGCGGCGGCCGACGAGGACCTGTCCGGCGAGCACGACGCTGGGCAGCCCCGCGGCCAGGGCAGCCTCCGCGACCCCCGCGGCGACCTTGCCGCTGAGGCTCTGCCAGTCGAAGGTCCCCTCCCCCGTCACGACGAGGTCGCTGCCCGAGAGGACGTCGTGGAACGCGACCGCGTCGAGCACGAGCTGGACGCCGCTGACCCGGTGCCCGCCGAGGAGGAGCAGCGCATAGCCCAGGCCGCCCGCGGCACCGGCACCCGGTTCGCGGTCGAGGCGCCGAGGTGCGCCGGTGAGCAGGTCGGTGGGTGCGGGCATGGTGCGCGCGACGATCTCGGTGAACCGGCCGAGCGCCGCCTCGAGCTCCTGCGCGACCTCGGGGGTGGCACCCTTCTGCGGGGCGAACACCGCACTCGCCCCCTTGAAGCCGAGCAGCGGGTTGTCGACGTCGGTCGCGAGGACGAGCTCGACCCCGGCGAGCTCCTCGCGCAGCGCCAACAGGCCCTGCAGCGCGTCGTCGGGAGCCGCCGCGAGGGCCCCGCCACCGCGAGCCAGGCTCTCGGCCGGCCCCGCGCCAAGGGCGGCGAGCATGCCGGCCCCGGCGTCGTTCGTCCCGCTGCCCCCGAGACCCACGACGATGCGGTTCGGCCGCTCCGCGAGCGCCGCCCGCACGAGCTGGCCGACACCCCACGTGCTGGTGAGGGCCGGGTTGCGCTCGTCCGCGGCAAGGAGGTGCAGGCCTGCGGCCTGCGCCGACTCGACGTATGCCGTCCGCTCCCCGGCCACGTCCGTCACGAGCACGGCGGCCGGCACCTCACGACCGAGGGGGTCGCTGACGGTGAGCGCCACCGTGGTGCCGTCGAGGGCGTTGGCGAGGACGTCGAGGAACCCGGGCCCGCCGTCGGAGAGTGGCAGCAGCGTCAGGACGTCGCGGGGCGCCGTGTCGTGCCACCCTGCGGCCATGGCCTCGGCGGCCTGCATGGCGGTGAGGGTTCCGGTGAAGCAGTCCGGGGCGATGACGACGTGCACGAAAGGCACGCTAGCGAACGACGGACGCCGGAGGGCCGGCCACCCGTGGGGATGACCGGCCCTCCTGCTGGTGCGGACGTGCTCAGCGGAGCCTCAGGAGAGGTCGCCCTGCTCGTGGTCGTGGTCGTCATGCAGGCCACCGCCACTCGTGGTGCCGACGCCGACCGGCTGGCCCTCGACGTGCTGGCCGGGAGGCGAGGCGGGACGGCCCTCACCACCGTTGACATCGGCGGTGCTCATCGCGTAGGTGACGACGGCGTGCGCCATGGCGTCCGAGTTCTCGTCCATCGCCTTGACGCTGACGTTGTTGATGGTGTCGCAGGCCTGGTGGTAGCAGGGGTCGTAGGCGATGCCTGCCGTTCCGCCGAAGATGGCCGCCTGCTCGGCGGTCTTGACGCCCTCGGCCCCGGTGAAGAGGCCACCGGCCGGGATGCCCTCGGCGATGAAGGGCCCGTAGTCGCTCCGTCCGGAGAACGGCGTCTCCTCCGAGGGGAGGTTCTGCGACGCGAAGTAGTCGTGGAACAGGTCCTCGATGGAGCCCGAGCCCTGCGGGCCCAGGGCCGCGTTGGCGCCGACAGGGAAGCGCGAGTTGTCGCCGTCGTAGACGAACCGGACGTAGTTCGGCGAGCCGACCATGTCGAAGTTCAGGTAGAGGGCGATGTCGGCCAGGCCTTCGGGGTCGTTCTCGACGAGGTCGGCGACGTAGTGCTCGGAGCCGAGCAGCCCGAGCTCCTCGGCGCCCCACCAGGCGAAACGCACGGTGTTCTTGGGGCTGACCTTGGCGAACTGCTCGGCGATCTCGAGCAGCGCGCCGCTGCCGCTGGCGTTGTCGTTGATGCCGGGGCCGGCCACGACGCTGTCCAGGTGCGCCCCCGCCATGACGACGTTGTCGTCGTTGCCCTTGGCGGTCTCGGCGAGCACGTTCCACGTCGTGCGGATCGCGGACTCGGTGCTGGTGCCGATCTTGAGCACCGTCCCTGCGGCAGAGAGCTCCACACCGACCGCGTAGCTCGTGCCGAGCACCGGGATGGTGACGTCGGGCGCGCCGAGCGTGCCGGCGATGACGTCCGTGCGACCTGCCTGGCCCTCGTTCATGATGACGACCGCCGATGCACCGGCCGCCTGGGCGTTCACGGCCTTGACCCCGAACGGGCACGTCCCGCGCTGGATCAGGGCGATGTTGCCGGCGGGGAAGCCGGTGAAGTCGCTTGCCTCGCACCCCGACGTGGAGCTGTTGGCCGCCGGACCGAACGGGATCATCACGTCGACCTTCGTCACGGGAGCGGTGACCTGGTCCGACCCCGAGTAGGTCATCGTCGCGAACTCGGTCCCCAGCTGGTACGTCTTGGCAGTGGGTGCCACGCGCTCCATCGTCGCGTCACCGAGCTCGCGGTAGAACGGGAACTCGAAGGCCTGGACGGTGGGTGAGTAGCCGGCCGCCTTGAGCCGGTCGACGACGTAGTCGCGCGACGCGGTGTAGCCGGGGGTTCCCGACGCGCGGGTGTCGTCGTTGGCGTCCGCGATCGACTGGAGGTTCTGGAGGTGCTCCATGACGCCGGCCGTGGTGACGGCCTTGCGGAGCTTGGCAGAGGTGTTGTTGGCGGGGTCTGCTCCGGCGGGTGCTGAGGCCGCCAGGACCAGAGCCGTTCCGCCTGCCGCTGCTCCGAGACGGAGCCACAGGGCGCGGGTGATGTCCTGTTTCTTCACGAGTGGTGCCTTTCGAGGATGGCCACCTGCCCCATTGCAGGTGGTCCCGTGGCTCGTCGGGGGTTGAGCCAAGGTCACCGTAGCCGTGGAGGTGCCGTCCCGGATAGGGCTTCCGGGCGGAGGGTTTCGCACCCGGCCACCCGGCATACGATCGATGTCGTGACGACCACACCTGCTGCCCCGCTGCCGCTGCCGCTGCTCGTGCTCGGACGTGGACGTGACCTGCACTCCGAGCGCGGCGTGGAGTGCCCGGGCGACCTCCCGGCACCGTCGGACCCCGGACTGGTCGAGCGTGCGCGCGCCGCCAAGGCGGCCCTGGGCGACAAGGTCTTCGTCCTCGGTCACCACTACCAGCGCGACGAGGTCATCGAGTTCGCCGACGTCACCGGTGACTCCTTCAAGCTCGCCAAGGAGGCAGCGGCGCGCCCGGACGCGCCGTGGATCGTCTTCTGCGGGGTCCACTTCATGGCCGAGTCGGCCGACATCCTCACCAGCAACGAGCAGACCGTCATCCTTCCCGACCTGGCCGCCGGGTGCTCCATGGCGGACATGGCCGCGATCGCCCAGGTCGAGGACTGCTGGGACGAGCTCGTCGAGGCCGGTGTCGCCGACGCGGTTGTCCCCGTCACCTACATGAACAGCTCGGCAGCGATCAAGGCCTTCACCGGACGGCACGGCGGCACGGTGTGCACGTCGTCCAACGCCAGGACGGCGCTCACCTGGGCGCTGTCGGAGCGGGGTGGTCTCGAGGGGGACGGCAAGGTGCTGTTCCTGCCGGACCAGCACCTCGGCCGGAACACGTGGGCCCGGGACCTGGGTGGGTCGCTCGACGACTGCGTGGTCTGGGACCCGCACCGCCGGATGGGCGGCCTCACCGTCGAGCAGCTGCGGGACGCGCGGATGATCCTGTGGCGCGGCCACTGCTCGGTGCACGGGCGCTTCACCACTGAGGCGGTCGATGCAGCCCGCGCCACCATCCCGGGCGTGCGCGTCATCGTCCACCCGGAGTGCCGACACGAGGTCGTCGAGCTGGCCGACGAGGTCGGCTCGACCGAGAAGATCATCCAGACGATCGCGGCGGCGCCCGACGGAACCGCGTGGGCCGTCGGCACCGAGCTCAACCTCGTACAGCGCCTCGGGCAGATGTTCCCCGCGCAGCGGGTCACGTTCCTCGAGAAGAACGTCTGCTACTGCTCGACGATGAACCGCATCGACCTGCCGCACCTCGTGTGGGCGCTCGAGTCGCTCGTCGACGGGCGGGTGGTCAACCCCGTCCGCGTCGACGAGCAGGTCGCCGCGGACGCCCGCGTCGCCCTCGACCAGATGCTCGCGCTGCCGGGCGAGACGTCAAAGGACTGACGCCCGTCAGGTGACCCCGACCCACGTGTGGGGACCCTGTCCCGGCAGGCATCCGCCGGGCGCGCTCGTGGTCGTCATGACCTTCTGGCTCATCCGGTTGGTGGAGAAGTCCAGCACGCGGGCCCTCCCCTGCGTCCGGTTGAAACACCGGCACGCCGTTGTCCGGTACTGTCACGCGACCTCGCTGGTCGGGGTCGCTCGCCCCGTCCCCGTCGTCATCGAGGACGTACCTGAGGACGCTCCCTCCCCACGGCCTGCCGACGGCGAGCACCGTGCCCGTACCGGGATGCAGCCACACTCCGTCGACGACGTCCTTCTCGATGCCGAAGCCGGGCGTCTCCGCGACAGGAGGAATCGAGAGCTCGCCGGCCAGGTACGGCTCCGGAGAGAGCCGCTCGAGCTGCAGCTCACCACGGACGCGCCAGGTCTCCGTGCAGCCCTGCGCCAGGGACACGGTGTAGACGTCGCCCGAGCGAGAGACGAGCCGGTCGCCGGCGAAGCCCTCGAGGTAGGCGGGCGCGTACATGACGGCCAGCATCTCGCCGTCGGCGGCCAGGCTCCAGCGCCGTCGTGCCGGCGTGGTCCCCCGTGGTGCCACCGGGCGTCGTGTCCGTGGCAGGGCCGCCCCCAGCTCGGCCTCCATGCGGGAGATGTCGTCGTCGGTGACGCCAAGGGAGTCGACGGCGTCCTGCAGCGCCTCGCGCGTGCGTTCCTCCACCGTGCTCATGGCGCCACCTCCATCCGGTCGTGCAGGGCGGCCAGCGCCCGGCTGGCGTGCTTCTTGACCGACCCGATGGACACCTCGAGAAGCTCCGCGGTCTGGCGTTCGGTGAGGTCCAGGGAGTAACGGCACACGATGACCTCGCGCTGGCGCTGGGGAAGGCCCCGCACCTGCTCGGCGATGAGGAGCGAGTCCTCGTGGGCGAGGGCCTCGGCATCGGCTCCCGGCCGGGACACGAGCTCCGGCCGGAGCGGCTCGGTGGCCCGGACCGCCGGGCCCTCCCCCGGTGCACGGACCGGCACCGGTTGACCACGGCCGCCCTGAGGTAGGCGTGCATGGCCGATCGGTCGCGCAGCGTGCCCCAGTTGCGGTGGAGCGCGAAGAACGCGTCCTGCACCGCCTCCTCGGCCGCTCCCCTGTCGCCCGTCAGCGCGTACGCGAGGCGGACGAGGTCGGCGCAGTGCGCCCGGAACAGCAGGGCCACCGCCTCGTCCCGGTCGAGGTCGGCCACGGCGGCCGGGGCACCGGAGCCACGCTCACCGGCGACCCGCAGAAGTGGACCCACACCAGCAGAGTCGCACCGTGTGCGGGGAAGGTTGACCTCCAGCGAGAAATGGTCCGCGCCTGGTCACGGCGGAACCGCGGCGAGCGGCCCCGAAGGGTCAGGCGGTGATGAGGCCGTCCGCGCCCACGTGCGGGTTGTGCTCGGCGGGGACGCGCTCCGACTCCGGCGGCGGGTCGGGCGGCGTGCCGTCCCCGAAGGGGCGGCCGCCGAGCGACTCGCGCTCGTGCGGCGTCGCCCAGCCCGACAGGTCCGGACCGGCGGGCACCACGCCGGTCGGGTTGATGTCCCGGTGGACCTCGTAGTAGTGGCTCTTGATCTGCACGAAGTCGGTCGTGTCGCCGAAGCCCGGCGTCTGGAACAGGTCGCGCGCATAGGCCCAGAGGACCGGCATCTCAGTGAGCTTGGTGCGGTTGCACTTGAAGTGGCCGTGGTAGACCGCGTCGAAGCGGGCGAGCGTCGTGAACAGCCGCACGTCGGCCTCGGTGATCGTGTCGCCGACGAGGTAGCGCTGGGAGGACAGCCGCTCCTCGAGCCAGTCCAGGGCCGTGAACAGCCGCTCGTATGCCGCGTCGTACGCCTTCTGCGTCCCCGCGAAGCCGCACCGGTAGACCCCGTTGTTGACCTCGGTGTAGACCCGCTTGTTCACCTCGTCGATCTCGTCGCGCAGGGCCTCGGGGTAGAGCACCGGCGCCCCGTCACGGTGGTGCTCGGTCCACTGGGTCGACAGGTCGATCGTCATCTGCGGGAAGTCGTTGGTGACGACCTTGCCGCTCGGCACGTCGACGACGGCCGGGACCGTGATGCCCTTCGGGTAGTCCGGGAACCGGGCGAGGTAGGCGTCCTTGATGCGCGGCATGCGCAGCACCGGGTCGAGCCCGTCCGGGTCGAGGTCGAAGGTCCACGAGTCGGAGTCGTGGGTCGGCCCGCAGATGCCCATGGAGATGGCGTCCTCGAGTCCGAGGAGGCGTCGCACGATGATCGCGCGGTTGGCCCACGGGCAGGCCCGGGCGACGACGAGGCGGTAGCGACCGGCCTCGACCGGCCACGGCCCGGCGTCCGCGGTGATTCGGTCCTCGATGTAGGTCGTGTCCCGCTCGAACTCGGGCTCGACGTAGGTCCCCTGGCTCGTGGTCTCGGGCATGGTCAGCTCCTCCCCATCGCGCCGAGGCGGGCGAAGAGCACGGCCTCGGCCACACAGACGTTCTCGAACTCGCCGAGGTGCAGCGACTCGTTGGCCCCGTGGGCCCGGGTGTCGGGGTCCTCGACCCCGGTCACGAGGATGGCCGCCTCCGGGAAGCGCTCGGCGAAGGCCGCCACGAACGGGATCGACCCGCCGACGCCGATGTCCACCGGGTCCGTGCCCCAGGCGTCGGCGAAGGCTACCCGGGCCTGGTCGTAGACAGGACCGTGGGCGTGGGCCGCGAAACCGGCGCCCTGGTCGTCGAGGTGGACCTCGACCTTGGCTCCCCACGGCGCGTGCTCGCGCAGGTGGGCCTCGAGCGCGGCGTACGCGTCCGTCGGCTCCTCGTCGGCGGCGATGCGCATCGAGAGCTTGGCCGAGGCGGACGGGACGAGGGTGTTCGACGACCGCTCGACGGTCGGGACGTTGAGCCCGATGGTCGTCAGGGCCGGCTTGGTCCACATCCGGGACAGCAGCGACCCCGATCCGATCGTCGACACGCCGTCGAGCAGGCCGGACTCCTCGCGCAGCCGCTCCTCCGAGAAGTCGAGGTCCGCGGCCTCGCCCGACTTCAGCCCGGCCACCGCGACGTTGCCCTCGTCGTCGTGGAGGGTCGCGATGAGGCGCACGAGCGCGGTGATGGCGTCGGGCACCGCGCCGCCGAACATGCCCGAGTGGACGCCGTGGTCGAGCGTCGAGACGGTGACGACGACCCGGACGAGGCCGCGCAGCGTCGTCGTCAGGGCCGGCGTGCCGATGTCCCAGTTCATCGAGTCGGCCAGGACGATGGCGTCGGCGCGCAGCTTGTCACCGTGGCGATCGAGGATGGTGAGGAGGGAGTCGGAGCCCACCTCCTCCTCCCCCTCGACGAAGACCGTCACGCCGACCGGGAGGTTGCCCGCGTGGGCCCGCAGCGCCGCGACGTGGGCCATGATCCCGGCCTTGTCGTCGGCGGCGCCGCGACCGTAGAGGCGGCCGTCCCGCTCGGTCGGCTCGAACGGTGCGCTGTCCCAGTCGGCGTCGTCACCGGGCGGCTGCACGTCGTGGTGCGCGTAGAGCAGGACGGTCGGCGCGCCCTCGGGGCCGGCGATGTGCCCGATGACGGCCGGGGCGCCCCCCTCCCGGACGATCTCGACCTCGAGGCCCTCGGCGCGCAGCAGCTCCGCCGTCGCCAGGGCCGAGGCGTCGACATGGGTCTGGTCGAAGGCCGGGAGCGAGACACTGGGGATCCGGGTGAGGTCCTCCAGGTCGGCACGCAGCCGGGGCATGAGCCCGCGCACGGTCTCCCGGATCGCAGAAGGGTCAGCCAGGGCGGTCGTCTTGCTGGGATCGGTCACGTCCCGACCCTACTCAGCGCGATGGGCTCGGAGGGACCCAGCCCGGCGGCATACACTCAACCGGTGTTCGGACGCAGCAGGACCACCAACGAAGAGCTCGCGGAGCAGGCCGTCACGGCCACCCGCGCCGGCGCCAAGAACCGCCCCACGCCCAAGCGGCGTGACCAGGAGGCGGCGCGCAGACAGCCCCTCGTCGTCACCGACCGCAAGGCTGCGCGGAGCACCGACCGAGCCAGGCGTCGCGAGGCCATGGTCAAGCAGCGTCACGCGATGCTCACCGGCGACGAGACGCACCTGCCGCCGCGCGACAAGGGACCGGTCAAGCGCTACATCCGCGACTACGTCGACGCCCGCTGGGGCGTGGCCGAGTTCATGCTCCCGGTGATGCTCATCGTGCTCGCTCTGTCGTTCGTCCGGCAGCCGTGGGCGATGCTCGTCGTGTTCGCGCTCGTCTACGGCCTCATCACCGCCGCGGCGATCGACACGTTCCTCATGTGGCGACGCGTCAAGAAGAAGATCGAGGCCAAGCACGGCGAGGCGGCCGTGAGCCGCGGCGACGGGTTCTACGCGGCCATGCGGGCGTTCCAGATGCGCCGGACCCGGATGCCGCGCCCGCTCGTGGAGCGCGGCGACTACCCGAGCTGACCGCTCACGCGGATGCGTCGAGACGCATCGGGCCGTAGACCTTCTCGCCGTCGCGGTGCAGCGACACGGCAGCGACCCCGGCCTCGGCCAGTTCGCGCCACACCTCTCCGAACCAGTTCTCGGCATCCGACTGCGTCGGGAACGCCGTGTCGGTGGTCGGCTCCCCGGCCACCTCCGCGCCCTCGCTGTCCTCGTAGGTCCAGGTCCACGACTCGGTCATGACGGGTTCTCCTTGGGTGCGACCTCGACCGTCGCCTCGACGACGACCTCGGTGGTGAGTGAGTTGGCGATGAAGCAGCTGGCGTGCGCCTCGTGCACGAGGGCGTGGAACCGGCTGACGTCGCTGCCCACGGCGACGAGCACGCGAGGGCGCAGCGTGATCCGGGTGAGGCGCAGGGGCCGCACGTCCTCCGGCATGACGCCCTCGGCGTCGTCGGTGTAGTCGAGCACGTCGAGGCCGGCGCTCGCCGCCACGTGGAGGAACGAGAGGAGCTGGCACGAGCTCGCCGCGAGCACGAGCAGCTGCTCGGGGTTGGCCCGTGTGGCGTCACCCCGGAAATGGGGGTCGGCGCTGAGCGCGAACCCCTCGGTCGCCGGCGGAACGGCTCCCTCGTGCTCCCGTGCGTATGCCGTGTAGCCAGCTCCCGTGGAGCCCTCCCACGCGAGCGTGGCGCGGTAGGTGTGGGCACCGGCGCGGTGCTCGGCCGACACGGCTCAGGCCTCGCGGACGCCGACCTCGACGAACGGCGGCTTGGTGACCGTGGCGGGCACCTCGCGACCGCGCACGTCGATGACGACCTCGTCGCCGACCGTGACCGAGCGCTCCAGCTGGGCCAGGGCGATGCCTTCCTTGCGCGTCGGGCTGAACGTCCCCGAGGTCACCTCGCCGACGACCTCGCCGTCCTTGAGGACGGAGCAGTGGGCGCGCGGGATGCCCCGGCCGGTGACGACGAGGCCCCGCACCAGACGGGAGGTCTTCGCAGCGCGCTGCTCGGTGAGCGCCTCCTTGCCCCAGAAGCTCTGCTTGTCCCAGCCGACGGCCCAGGCGGCGCCCGCCATGACGGGCGTGATCTCGGTGCTGAGGTCGTTGCCGTGGAGGGGGTAGCCCATCTCGGTGCGCAGGGTGTCGCGGGCACCGAGACCGGCCGGCATACCGCCGTGGTCGGCGACCGCGGCGGCGAGCGCGTCCCAGAGCGCGCCGGCGGCGTCCCACGTGGGGACGAGCTCGTAGCCGCGCTCCCCCGTGTAGCCGGTGCGGCACACGATGACGGGGGCGCCCTGCCACTGCGCCTCGACGAACGACATGTAGTCGTGGCCGACCGGCAGGCCCAGGGAGGTGAGGACCTCGTCGCTGAGCGGACCCTGGACGGCGAACACGGCATACGCGTCGTGCAGGTTCTCGACCGTCAGTCCCTCGGGCGCGGCGAGCCGGAGCAGGTCGACGACCGCGGCGGTGTTGGCGGCGTTGGGGATGAGGAAGACGTCCTCGTCGCTGCGGACGTAGGCGATGAGGTCGTCGACGACGCCCCCGTCGTCCTGGCAGCACATCGTGTACTGGGCCTGACCGGGACCGATGCGGCGCAGGTCGTTGGTGAGGCAGGAGTTGACGAAGTCGAGCGCGCTGAGGTCGCCGGCACGACCGCTGACCCGCGCCTTGCCGAGGTGGCTGACGTCGAAGAGGCCGACCCGCTCGCGCACCGCCGTGTGCTCGGCGACGACACCGCCGCCGGGGTACTCGATCGGCATCTCCCACCCGCCGAAGTCGGCCATCTTCGCGCCCAGGGCGACGTGCCGGTCATGGACGGGAGAGTGCAGCAGCTCGGTCATGTGGGCACGGTATCGCGAGGTCCCGACGAGGGCCGCGGCTAGGGTGCGGGTCGAAGGGCGACGACCTCGCCCGGGTCCCAGACGAGCCAGGAGTGACAGAGTGACCGCAGCACCCAGCCTGAACCTGACCACGCGTGACGCCGCCGGCCTCAAGGTCGACGCCCTCGTCGTCGGCTCCGTGTCCACCGACTCCGGAGCGCAGCTCGCGGCCGGGCACGGACTGCCCTCCGCGGCCGCGAAGCACCTCGCCGCGGTCCTCGCCGACCTCGAGGCCAAGGGCAAGCCCGGCGAGGTCGCGCGCGTCGTCGCCGTCCCCGACGTCAAGGCGACCGCCGTCGTCGTGACCGGCCTCGGTCCGGCGGACGAGGTCACGGCCGACGTCCTGCGCTCCGCCGCCGGCACCGCCCTGCGCTCGGTGTCGACCAAGGCCTCGGTGGCGGTGGCCCTGCCGGCCCCGGACGAGGCCGCGCTCGCCGCCGTCGCCGACGGTGCGTATGCCGGCTCGTACACGTTCGACGCCGCCTCCACGAAGGTGTCGACCGGGACCGCCAAGGCGTCCCCCTCGCCGAAGAAGCCCTCCTCGGCGCCGGAGATCACCGTCGTGTCGTCGGTCGGCCAGGGGAAGTCGGCGAAGGCCGCCGTCGAGCGTGCGGCCGTGATCGGCGCCGCCCGCGACCTCGCCCGCGACCTCGTCAACACCCCGCCGAACCTGCTCACGCCGCAGGCGTTCGTCGACCGGGTCAAGGCCGTCGTCGCGGCCTCGCCCGGCAAGGTCACCGTCTCCGTGCTCGATGAGAAGGCCCTGGCCAAGGGCGGCTTCGGTGGCATCGTCGGCGTCGGCCAGGGCTCGGTCAACCCGCCACGGATCGTGACGATGACCTACTCGCCCGGTCGCACCCGCTCGTCCAAGGGTCCCTCGGTGGCACTCGTCGGCAAGGGCATCACGTTCGACTCCGGCGGCCTGTGCATCAAGCCGGCCGGCAGCATGCTGACGATGAAGTCCGACATGGCCGGGGCCGCAGCCGTCGCCGCGACGGTTCTCGCCGCGGCAGAGCTCGGTGGTCCTGTCGCGGTCACCGGCTACCTCTGCCTGGCCGAGAACATGCCGAGCGGCACGGCCCAGCGCCCCGGCGACGTCGTGACGATGCGCAACGGCACCACGGTCGAGATTCTCGACACCGACGCCGAGGGCCGCATGGTCCTGGGCGACGGCCTGTGCCTGGCCAGCGAGGCGAAGCCCGACGTCATCGTCGACATCGCCACCCTCACCGGTGCGCAGATGGTCGCGCTCGGCAGCCGCGTCGCCGGCGTCATGGCCAACGACGACGACTTCCGGGCCCGCGTCGTCGACGCGGGGGCAGCCGAGGGCGAGGACTCGTGGCCCATGCCGCTCCCGCGTGAGCTGCGCGCCGGCCTCGACTCCGTCGTCGCCGACCTCGCGCACAAGGCGGACCGCTGGGGCGGCATGCTCACGGCCGGTCTCTTCCTCCAGGAGTTCGTCGGCGAGGGCATCCCGTGGGCGCACGTCGACATCGCCGGACCGTCGTTCAACGAGAAGGAGCCCGACGGGGTCATCCCCAAGGGGGGCACCGGCTACGGCGTCGCCACCCTCGTGCGCCTCATCGAGGACCACGCCGGCTGACCCACGGCCAGCCCTCACGGGGCTCGAGCTTCCCAACCCCCTTCGCTGGAGGCAGTTTTGCGCCTGATCACGCAAAGTGACCCTTCCCCCCGGAAATGTTCCGGGGGGAAGGGTCACTTTGCGTGATCGGGCGGGAAAGGTTCGGGACTCAGCCGGACTTGCGGCGGAACATCTGGTCGCGGCCGGAGGTCTCCGGACCGTGGCCGTGGTCGACCTTGGACCGCTCCGAGTGGTCGGAGACGTCGGCCCCACCGTGCGCGTGCTTCTTGTCCAGGGCCTCCCTGAACTTCTTCTTCATGTCCTCGCTGGGCGTCGGACGCGGGCTCTTCGACTCGGACACAGGGCCTCCTGGATCGGTGGTGCGGTCGGCTCACTCTGGCACGCCGAGCCTTCCGCATCCATCGGGATTCCCGTGAAGTCACCGAAAGGGCGGACACCGCGGCAGGGGGGATGTCATCTTGGGGCGCATGTCGATGGGCGGGTGGACGGACCGGGAGAGCGGCGGGGTCGCTCCGCCACCCCGCCGACGGGGCGGCGTGGGAGGCGTCCTCCCCCTGCTCGTGGTCACCGTGGCCGTGACCGGCGGGTTGCTCTGGCTCCGGGAGGCTGCGAGCGAGCAGCTCGACCACGTGGCGCAGATCATCAGCGTCGCCGGTGGCCGGCCCCCGCTGCCCGCCGACGCCGGGCTGTCGCGACTCGTCGCGGCGCCCCTGCCACCCGCAGGGGCGGACGGCTACTCCCTGCTCCTCACCAACACCCGCGGGGTCGCGGCCTACGACCCCTGCCGGCCGCTCCACCTCGTGGTCAGCTTCGAGGCCGCGCCCCCGACGGCCCAGCGCATCCTCGACGACGCGATCGCGATGGTCTCCCCGGCCGCCGGGCTGCGCCTCGTCGTCGACGGGGCGACCGACGAGCTCGCCGCCGAGGAACGGCAGCCGATGGACCGGGCCCGCTACGGCAACCGGTGGTCGCCGGCCCTCGTGGCCTGGACCACGCCGGAGCGGGTGCCGACGCTCGACGGGTCCATCGCGGGGATGGGAGGAAGCGTGGCCGTTGCCGACCGGTCCGAACGGCTCCACAACGTCTCCGGGATCGTCCACCTCGACGGACCCGAGCTCACGAGGATCAGCGGGCAGAGGGGCGGTCACGAGCTGGCGGTGGCGGTCGTTGCCCACGAGCTGCTCCACCTGATCGGCCTGGACCACTCGGAGGACCCCGCCCAGCTGATGTTCGCGGAGAACTCCGGCCAGACCCGGCTGGGTGACGGCGACCGCCGGGGGCTGGCTGCCCTGGCGAACGTGCCCTGCCGCCGGGAGTTCTGACCCGCTCCGAGGCGACCGAGTGCAGGTCAGCGTCCGCGCTGGCGCGCGTTCCAGTCCCGCATGCGCTGCGGGTAGCCGGTCTGGTTGACGTCGTAGGTCGGGAGCTGCATCTCGGTCGCGATCCGGAAGGCGTCCTCCCGGGAGGCCACCGCCCGGCGCGTCCACTCGCCGTCATGGGCGATGAGGATGACCGTCGTCGCGGTGACGTGGGTGGCCGGCTCGACGAAGGCCTCGACACCGCGTCGCGTGGCGGCGAACTCGGTGAAGTGCGTGCGGGCCCGTTTTGCGTCGTCCTTGGAGGGCGCCACCGAGCCCGGCGCGGCCTTGCGACCCCCACCCTTGCGCCTGCTCCACCACGCCATGGCGACCACGATACGGGCGGAGGTCGAGAAGGGGCTGAGGGTTCGCTGGACACGCGGACGGCATACGGAGGGTCCCGACGCCCAACGGTCCGACCTCGTGTGACGGCCGACACGGCGCAGTGATTGGATGGGCGCCACTGGCGCCCGGTCGGCGAGACCCGCTCGGCGCGCGCCCCGTCAGCGAACCGAGGGAGCAGCACCGATGCCGGCCACCGCCGAGGACACCTACGACGTCGTCATCCTGGGCGGGGGCAGCGGGGGCTACGCCTGCGCCTTCCGTGCGGCCGAGCTCGGCATGCGCGTGGCCCTGGTCGAGAAGGCGAAGCTCGGCGGCACCTGCCTGCACGTGGGCTGCATCCCGACCAAGGCCCTGCTGCACGCGGCCGAGGTGGCCGACTCCGCCCGTGAGAGTGCGCAGTTCGGCGTGCGCGCCACGTTCGAGTCGATCGACATGGCCGGCGTCAACGCCTACAAGGACGGCGTGGTCGGTCGGCTCCACAAGGGCCTCCAGGGCCTCGCCAAGGCGCACCGCGTCGAGGTCGTCGAGGGCACCGGGCGGCTCGTGGACCGCAGCACCGTGGAGGTCGACGGGCGCCGCGTCACCGGTCGCCACGTCGTCCTCGCCACCGGCTCCTACCCCAGGACGCTGCCCGGCCTCGAGATCGGCGGCCGGATCATGACGAGCGAGCAGGCGCTGCAGCTCGACCACGTCCCCGACCGCGTCGTCGTCCTCGGTGGCGGAGTCATCGGCGTCGAGTTCGCGTCGGTCTTCCGCTCCTTCGGCTCCGAGGTCACGGTCGTCGAGGCCCTCCCGCGGCTGGTCGCCGCCGAGGACGAGGCCGTGTCCAAGGTGCTCGAACGCGCCTTCCGCAAGCGCAGGATCACCGTCAGGGCGGGCGTGACGTTCACCGGCGCCAGCCAGGAGGGCGAGGTCGTCACCGTCTCGCTCGAGGACGGCACGAGCATCGAGGCCGACCTGCTGCTCGTCGCCGTCGGCCGTGGCCCCGTCACGGACGGCCTCGGCTACGAGGAGGCCGGCGTCACGATGGACCGCGGCTTCGTCACGACGGACGACCGGCTGCGGACGAGCCTCGAGGGTGTGTATGCCGTGGGCGACATCGTGCCCGGGCTCCAGCTCGCGCACCGCGGCTTCCAGCAGGGCATCTTCGTCGCCGAGGAGATCGCCGGGCTGGCTCCCGCGACCATCGTCGAGACGAGCATCCCCCGGGTCACCTACTGCGACCCCGAGATCGCCTCGGTCGGGCTCACCGAGGCCCAGGCCCGCGAGGTCCACGGCGAGGTCGAGACGTACGAGTACAACCTCGGCGGCAACGGCAAGTCGCAGATCCTCCAGACCCAGGGCTTCGTCAAGCTCGTCCGCACCAAGGACGGACCCGTCGTCGGCGTGCACATGGTCGGCGCCCGCATGGGTGAGCAGATCGGCGAGGCCCAGCTCATCGTCGGCTGGGAGGCCCACGCCGAGGACGTCGCACCCCTCGTCCACGCGCACCCGACGCAGAACGAAGCGCTCGGGGAAGCCCATCTGGCACTTGCAGGCAAACCCCTGCATGCTCACAACTAGAGTTGACGAACGCCACCGTCTCGAAGGAGAACTGACACCATGTCCGAACGTGTGACCATGCCCGCCCTCGGCGAGTCCGTGACCGAGGGCACCGTCACCCGGTGGCTGAAGAACGTCGGCGACCAGGTCGAGGTCGACGAGCCGCTGCTCGAGGTCTCGACCGACAAGGTCGACACCGAGATCCCCTCCCCCGTCTCCGGCACACTGCAGGAGATCCTCGCCGAGGAGGACGAGACCGTGGCCGTGGGCGCCGACCTCGCCGTCATCGGTGACGGTGCCGCCCCGAGCGGGGGCGACGACGCGCCCGCCGAGGAGTCCGCCTCACCCGACGAGCCCGCACCGGCGGCCACGACCGAGGACAACACCGGCCAGTCCGGCGACGGTGACGCCATCGACTCGCCGAAGGACCAGGACGCCGTCACGCAGGCCGGTGACGAGGGCGGCCAGGAGCCGGCCCAGCCGCAGCCCGACGAGGCGAAGGACGCCCCCGCCCAGGACGCGCCGGCGCCCTCCACCCCGGCCCCGCCCTCCGGCGGCGGCGGCGGTGGCGACGGCGGCGGTGGTGGCACGACCGTCACCATGCCTGCGCTCGGCGAGTCGGTCACCGAGGGCACCATCACGCGCTGGCTCAAGGCCGAGGGCGACGAGGTCGCCGTCGACGAGCCGCTCCTCGAGGTCTCGACCGACAAGGTCGACACCGAGATCCCCTCCCCGGTCGCCGGCACCCTCAGCAAGATCCTCGTCCAGGAGGACGAGACCGTGCCCGTCGGCGCAGATCTCGCCGTGGTCGGCGGCAGCGCCGGCGGAGACGCCGCGGCCTCGGACAACACCGACACGTCACAGGCCGCCGCACCGGCCCAGCCCGCCGCCGAGGAGGCCGCACCCGAGCCGGGCTCTGCCAGCCCCGGTCAGTCCGCAGAGCCCGAGGCCGCGCCCCAGCAGGCCGAGGAGCCGAAGCAGCAGGAGCAGCCGAAGCAGCAGGAGCAGGCGCCCGCGGAGAAGCCGGCCGCCGAGAAGCCGGCCGAGACGACCAGCGACCAGCCCACGGAGGCCCAGCGCGTGGCACCCGACGAGCCGGCTCCCTCGCAGGGCGAGGTGGCCGAGGCCACCGCTCCGGCACCCGCCTCCGGTGGGTCCGAGGAGTCGCAGGACGCGTTGGCCTACGTCACCCCGCTCGTGCGCAAGATCGCCTCCGAGAACGGCATCGACCTCGGCACCGTCAAGGGCACCGGCGTCGGCGGCCGGATCCGCAAGCAGGACGTCCTCGCCGCCGCCGAGGCGGCGAAGGCACCGGCTCCCGAGCCCGCTGCGGCTCCTGCCGCGGCCCAGGCGGCCCCGGCAGCGGCCAAGCCCGCCTCCGGTGGCGACACCGACCTGCGCGGCACGACCCAGAAGATGAGCCGCCTGCGCAAGATGATCGCCACGCGCATGGTCGAGTCGCTCCAGAGCTCGGCCCAGCTCACGACGGTCGTCGAGGTCGACGTCACCAAGATCGCCCGCCTGCGTGACCGCGCGAAGGCCGACTTCGCCAAGCGCGAGGGCACGAAGCTCAGCTTCCTGCCGTTCTTCACCGTCGCGGCGATCGAGGCGCTCAAGGTCCACCCGACCGTCAACGCGAGCATCGACGGCGACACGGTGATCTACCACGGCAGCGAGAACATCGGCATGGCCGTCGACACCCCCAAGGGACTCATCGTCCCCGTGGTCAAGAACGCCGGCGACCTCAACATCGCCGGGCTCTCGCGCAACATCGCCGACCTCGCCGAGCGCACCCGCACCAACAAGATCACGCCCGACGACCTGGCCGGTGGCACCTTCACCATCACCAACACGGGGTCGCGCGGCGCTCTGTTCGACACCCCGATCATCAACATGCCGCAGGTCGCCATCCTCGGCACCGGTGCCGTGGTCAAGCGTCCCGTGGTCGTCAAGGACGCCGACGGGGGCGAGACGATCGCCATCCGGTCGATGGTCTACCTGGCGCTGTCGTACGACCACCGCATCGTCGACGGTGCGGACGCCGCCCGCTTCCTCGGCACCGTGAAGGAGCGACTCGAGGAAGGCGCCTTCGAGGCGGACCTGGGTCTCTGAGCACCATGACACAGCGCATCGCCGTCGCAGGTTCGTCCGGGCTTATCGGCGGTGCGCTGTGTCGCTCCCTGCGTGCACGGGGGGACGAGGTCGTGCGCCTGGTCCGTCGCCCGTCCGAGCACGTCTCGGAGGTCCAGTGGGACCCCTCGACCCGCCACCTCGACCCCGCGGTGCTCGACGGCGTCGACGCGGTCGTCAACGTCGCCGGGGTGAGCATCGGCGCCCACCGCTGGAACCCCGAGTTCAAGAAGGAGCTCATCTCCTCACGCACCGACGGCTCCACCGCCCTGGCCACGGCGATCGCCGAGACCGGTCGGCCCATCCACCTCGTCAACGGCTCCGCGGTCGGCTACTACGGCGACCGGGGGGACGAGCTGCTCACCGAGGAGAGCCCCGGTGGCTCGGGCTTCCTCGCCGACCTCGTCCGAGCCTGGGAGGGCTCGACCGAACCCGCTCGCGCCGCGGGCGCCCCGGTCACGCTGGCGCGCACCGGCATCGTGCTCGCGCCCACCGGCGACGCGATCAAGCTGCTCCTGCTGCTCACCCGCTTCGGGCTCGGCGGACCGCTCGGCAACGGGCGGCACTACTGGCCGTGGATCACCCTCCAGGACGAGGTGCGCGCGATCGAGCACGTGATCGACCAGCGGCTCGAGGGGCCGGTGAACATCACCGGCCCCGACCCGGCACGCCAGCGCGACATCGTCGCCGAGATGGGCCGGCAGCTGCACCGCCCGACCGTGCTCCCTGCTCCGAAGCTCGCCCTCAAGCTCATCGTCGGGGAGATGGCGGACGACATCACGTCGAGCCAACGAGCGGTGCCGAAACGGCTGCAGGACAGCGGTTTCGTCCACGACCACGCGACCCTGCCCGACGCGGTTCGCTGGCTGCTCGCCAACCGCTAGGTCGCTCGCGCCAGGCACCTATGGAAGCTCCCTGACCTCGTGGACCCGCCACCCGGTCGGCGTGTGCACGAGGTCGAGGATCACGGCAGCGTCCGAGGTCGCCGGGCGAGGCTCCTCCCCTCGTGGACTGCGCACCAGGTGCGCCCCCGTGTCGATCCGGGTCCGGATGCTCGCCACGCCGTCGCCGCGACGGGAGACCACGGCCTCACGCACGTCGAACGTCAGGCCGACGTAGCGCTGCTGCGCCCGCTGGACCCCGGCCAGGACCTCGGTGTCTCGCGCCAGTGCGGGTGAGCCGGGCGCATCGACCTCGACGAGGCGAGCCGCGATCCCGGTCTCCCACGCCCGGGCCCGCGCCGCGGCCAAGGCCCGCACGAGGCCGAGCGGGTCCCGCTCCGGTGCGTCGGCGAGCATCCGGAGGTCTCCCGGTGGCCTCGGTGGCGCGGGTGACGCCTGACCCTGTGCCCCGCTCCCGGGGGCGTGCGCCCACCACACGGCCCGGTCCGCCGCCAGGACCACGAGGAGGGCGGCGCAGGACACGGCCAGGACGAGACCGGACGACAACCGCCCGGGCCGACGAAAGGCCCGGACGCGGGAGACCAGGGAGCGCACCCAGAGACGGCGCCGATGACCGCCCGACGGTGGGGCCGGCGCGGCGCGGGCCGCGGCACGGATCCGCCGCGTGAGCAGGCTGACGTCGTCACGGCCCTGCGTGAGGGGAAGCGGCAGCGCCTCGACGCTCTCGTAGAGGGCCAGGGCCAGCTCGTCGGCCCCGGGCCGGTCCGCGGGGTCGAGCCGCAGGGCCCCCTCCACCGTGGTCACGAGGGCCCCGGGCAGCCCCGGCACCCGCTCGGCGAGGCGCCCCCGCACCGCGGCCGGGTCGGGCACGCTGCCGGTGAGGCAGAACCACGCGAGCGCCCCCACCGCGTGGACGTCGGAGGCCGCCGTCGGCGACGCTCCCAGGGCCACCTCCGGTGCGACGAACCCCTCGGTCCCCCGCACCTCCGACAGCCGCTCCCCGACGATCCGCGCCACGCCGAGGTCGGCGAGGTACGGCCGCCCGCCGCCGTCGAGCAGGACGTTGTCGGGTGAGACGTCACCGTGGACCACCCCGACCGCGTGCAGGCGGGCCAGCGTCGACGCGATCGGGACCAGCGCCGTGACCACCTCGCCGGCCGCGAGGTGACCGCGGGCGCGCACCACCGCACCCACGGTGCCGCCGGTGAGGTGGTCCATCACCAGGGCCACGTCCCCCGACGGCAGCGCCACGGCCTCGTGCAGGCGCACGAGGTGGGGGTCGGCGATGCGGCCGAGCACCGCCAGCTCGACGAGCGCGTCGTCCGCGTCCGCCGCCGGGACCACCTTGATCGCCACCGGCTGGCCGGAGGCGTCGGTCGCCGCCCACACCGTGCCCGACCCGCCACGGGCCAACGGCCCGAGCACCTCGTAGCCGGCCACGCGGGGAGCGAGGTGGTCCTCGAGCCGGTGCCGGCCGGCATACGCCGTCGGAGCGGTCAGCGGCGAAGTTTCCATCGCCTCACTCTGGCGGAGGCAGGGAAACCAGCCGCCGAGTTCTCCACAGGGTCAGGCGACCCGCTCCGCGGCCGACGCCACACCGAGCCACGAGTGCGGGTTGCCGTCCCAGCACCAGCCCAGCTTGGGCGCCCGGTCACTGATCCACATCGCCGGCACCCGACGGTCCGCCCGGCGCGATCCCGAGAGCATGAAGCACCGGTTCTTCTCGAGCAGCTCCGGAGCGTGGGTGACGACGGCGATCCCCTCGTCGATGGTGAGCGGCGCGCGACCCCGTCCGCGGATCACCGGCAGTGCCTCCTCCGGGCGCACCCCGCAGAACTCCTCACCACGGTCCACGTCGACCAGTAGGTACGCCGCGGACGCCGGCACCTCCAGCTCCGGCAACGGGTCGTAGGTCGCGAGGTCCCCGACCGCGTGGTTGCGGTCGACGACACCGGGCCTGCGGCTCCCGACGAGGCGAAGCAGCGGGACGGTCGTCGTCGGGTCGACGAGCGTCCGGGTGACGACGACGACGTATGCCGTCCGCCCCGGTCGGTCCTCCCCGCCCGCCGCGTCGAGACGGTGCGCCTGCGTGGCGAGCGGAGCGAGCACGTCACGGAAGGCCGCCTCCTCCAGCCCGGCCAGCGCCGGGTACCCCATCGTCACGAGCCGGTCGACCTGGTCCTCGAATGACATGCGTCCCCCTCTGCGTTGTCGGCGAAGGCTCAACGCGTGGGGTTCCCGCGTCGTTCCCGGGCGGTCGGGCCGGACCGGCGCGTCATAGGGTGCGGGGCATGCCTGCCGACCAGCCGACGATCCTCGCGACCTCGGGCGGCTACCGCCCGGCCACCCGGACCCACCTCGAGTTCGACGCGCTCGTGCACCACGCCGTCGAGCTGTCGGGCGTCTCCGGGCGGCGGCCCCGGATCACCGTCCTCGGCACGGCCAGCGGGGACCAGCGGTTCTTCAACGACCACCTCCACCAGGCGGCCCGGGTCGCCGGGTTCGAGCTCACGACGCTGGACCTGTTCCCGATGCCGAACCTCGACGACGTGCCCGGGCACATGCTCGAGCAGGACGTCGTCTGGGTCAACGGCGGCTCGGTCGCCAACCTGCTCGCCGTGTGGGCCGTCCACGACCTCGGCCCGGCCATGCGGTCGGCCTGGGAGGCCGGGGTGGTCCTCTCCGGTGTCTCGGCGGGGTCCATCTGCTGGTACGTCGGCGGCACGACCGACTCCTTCGGTCCCGAGCTGCGCGCCGTGACCAACGGTCTCGCCCTGCTCCCGTGGGGCAACGGCGTCCACTACGACTCGGAGGAGCGTCGACGACCGCTGGTCCACCGGCTCGTCACGGACGGGACCCTGCCCACCACGCACTGCACCGACGACGGCGTGGGGCTGGTCTACCACGGCACCGAGCTCGTCGAGGCGGTCTCCGAGCGTGACGGCAAGGGCGCCTGGGTCGTGACCCGCGACGGCGACCGTGCCGTCGAGGAGCGTGTCGACCCGCGGCGGCTCCCCACCCCCTGACCGCTCGTCAGGCGAAGCGGTCGGCCACGTCCTGCAGGCGCTGCCGGTGCCGTGCCCAGGAGTCGGCGTCTCCGTCCGGGAGGTTGGTCGCATCGGGCCGCATCCCGGCCGCGCCGTCGACGAGCTCGCGGACGATGTCCATCTGCCCCGCGTGCCGGTTCGTCTCGGCGACCATGTGCACGAGGAACCACTGCAGGGAGACCGCCTCTCCGGCCTCGCCCCACCACGGGACGGTGCCGGTGGCGTCGAGATCGAGCTCGCCGATGACCGCGTCGGCGTGCGCGGTGACGCGCCGGTAGAGCGCGACGACCGACTCCCGGGACTCGTGCTCGCCCGCCCACATGTCGCCGTTGTCCTCGAGCGTGTCGGTCATCATCTGCGCGTACCACTCCGGCATGTCCGGGACGGGCCGGCCCAGGCAGTCGCCGAAGTAGCCGGCCTCCACCCCCGCGAGGTGCTTGACCACCCCGAGGAGGTTCGTGCCCGTCGGGGTGAGCGGCCTGCGGGCGTCGTGCTCCGACAGGCCCTCGAGCTTCCACAGCACGGCCTCACGGGCCCGGGCCAGGTAGCGATGGAGGACGGCCTTGGCGTCGTCGGACACGTCAGACCTCCTCGGCGTGGCCGGGCCGGGTCCCCGGCGTGATCACCTCGACGACGCGCTGCGCCTCGGCGCTCGTCCGGGCTGCGTCGATGACGGCGAGCGTGTGCACGGCGTCGCGGGGGTCGACCGGCATGGCGGCCTGCGGGTCCGGCGCCGACAGGGCCGCGCCCACGGCCCGGTAGAACTCTGCCGCGCTCGAGTTCGTCTTCGTCACCGGCTCGCGCTCGCTCTCGCGATAGAGCCAGCCGCAGTGCTGCTCGTCGAGGTCGGCGGTGTCGGGGAAGACGTTCGGCTCACCGTTGAAGTCGTTCTGGACGTATGCCGCACCCCGCCCGAGCAGTCGAACGCGCGGCCCTGCGGCCCCCGACAGCGAGGTGGCACCGAGGTGCGACGTCACGCCACTGTCGTGGCGGCATACGAGGAAGGCGTCGTCGTCCGACGTCGTGCTGCGGGCGTCCACCGTCGCGAAGACGGTGACCACCGGGCCGAAGAGCTGCACGGCCATGTCGACGAGGTGCGAGTGCAGGTCGAGCAGGATGCCGCCACCCTCGCTCGGCAGGGCGTTCTCGCGCCAGCGGTCCTTGGCGACCGGCCGCCAGCGCTCCCAGCGCAGCTCGCACCGGAAGGGCTCCCCCGCGAGACGGTCTCGCACGACCGTCGCCAGGGTCGTGAACTGCGGGTCGTAGCGCCGGTTCTGGAAGACCGTGAGCGCAACGCCCTCGCGCTCGGCCAGGTCCACGAGGGTGAGCGCGTCGTCCGCGGTGACGGCGAGCGGCTTGTCGACGACGCACGGAAGGCCGGCCTCGATCACCCGCTGGGTGTGGGCCAGGTGGCTGCCGGTCGGCGTGGCCAGGACGACGACGTCGAGCCCCTCGACGGCGAGCAGCGAATCGAGGTCGTCCACGGCCTGCGCCCGCGGGTGGTCCCCGGCGAGCTCGGCACGGCGCTCGGGGTTGGAGGTGGCCACCGCGGCCAGCTCCAGCCCGGCCTCCGCCAGGAGCGGCGCGTGGATCTGGCGCCCTGCCGATGCGTACCCTGCGAGACCGACTCTGACCATGGCTGGACCCTAGTGGGCCAGCGGCTGCGCAGCCTCGGAGGTCTCGTCCGATGCGGTGCCGCGGGTGCCCTCCTCAGGCTCCCGCCGGTCTCCCGCAAGCCGCGCCGGCCACCACGTCCGAGGTCCGAGGTCGTAGGCCAGGGCCGGGACGAGCAGGCTGCGGACGACGAAGGTGTCGAGGATGACGCCGAAGGCGACGATGAAGGCCACCTGGACGAGGAAGACCAGCGGGAGCACCGACAGCGCCGAGAAGGTGGCGGCCAGGACGATGCCGGCACTCGTGATGACTCCCCCGGTGACGGCCAGCCCGACGAGGATGCCCGGGCGTGTGCCGCGGTGCACCGACTCCTCCCGGACGCGGGTCATGAGGAAGATCGAGTAGTCGATCCCCAGCGCCACGAGGAAGACGAAGCCGTAGAGCGGGATCGCGGGGTCGCTGCCGCCGAAGCCGAGGACGTGGTCGAAGACGAGGGCGGCGATCCCTATGGTCGCCGCGAACGACACGACGTTGGCGACGACGAGCAGGAGCGGGGCGACGAACGAGCGCAGGAGCAGGCAGAGCACGAGGAAGATCACGACGAGGATGGCGGGCACGATGACCCGGAGGTCCCGGCCGCTCGCCTCGAGCACGTCGAGGTTGATGGCCGCCTGGCCGCCGACGAGGGCCTCGTCACTGACGTCGTCGAGCGCGACGCGCAGCCGGCGCACGGTCTCCTCGGCCTCGGCGCTGTCCGACGCGCCCGTCGCGGTGCCCTGCACCAGCTGGAGCCCGTCGACGGGCTCCGCGGCCGGTGCGGGCCGGCCGGGGACCGGCGGGGTCAGCCCGACGAAGGCGCCCTCGATGCCGGCGTCGGCGTCGAGCACCTCGCGCGCGGCCTCGGCCTGCTCGGCCGGCACGACGACCTGCACCGGACTCCCGGAGCCGGCGGGAAAGTGGCGCTCGATGGCCGCCTGCGCGTCCACCGAGTCGGTCGCGGTGAGGAAGGTGTCCTTGATGCTCACGCCCTCGGCGGAGAACGTGGGAGCGAACGCCGCCGCCGCGAGGAGGGCGGCCAGCGTGGCCACCCAGACCCGCCGGGGGTGACGACCGACGAGGCCCGAGACGCGGCCCCACAGCGAACGCGTGCCGACGACGTCCTCCGCGTGCACGTTGTCGAGCCGGGGAGCGAACGGCCAGAACGCCTTGCGTCCGATGACGAGCAGCACCGCGGGCAGGAACGTCAGGGAGGCGAGCAGTGCGCCGGCGATGCCCAGAGCGCCCACGGGGCCGAGGCCCGCGGTGTTGCGCAGGTCGGCGAGCAGCAGGCACAGCAGCCCGAGGATGACGGTGGCCCCGGAGGCGGCGATGGGCTCGACCGATCCGCGCCAGGCCCGGCGCATGGCCACCCACGTGCTCGGCTCGCCGTGCAGCTCCTCGCGGAAGCGGCTCACGAGGAGCAGCGCGTAGTCGGTGGCGGCGCCGACGACGAGGATGAAGAGGATGCCCTGCGACTGCCCGGAGAGCTCGATCGTGCCGTTCTCGGCGAGCGGCCGGACGACGAGCGCGGCGAGGCTGAGCCCGAGCACGGCGCTGAGCAGGACGGCCACCGGCAGGATCGGGCTGCGGTAGACGATGAGCAGGATGACGAGCACGACGGCGAGAGCGACGAGCAGGAGGACGCCGTCGATGCCCGCGAAGGCCGCCGAGAAGTCCGCGACCAGCCCTCCCGGTCCACCGACGCTGGATGTGAGCCCCGTGCCGGACAGGACGATGCGTGCCTTGACCCGCACCTCTTCCGCCGCCGCGATGATCGGCGACTCCCCGTCGACGACCTCCGAGACCGCCGCCTCGGTGAGCGGGATGATGACGAGGACGGCCTTGCGGTCCTCGCTCGGGACCGGCTGGAGCCGCGTCCCCTCGACGATGTAGTCGCCGAGCGTGCGGTCTGTGCCGGGCAGCGGGATGCCCGGCAGGTCCTCCGTGAGCCGGAGGAGGGCGAGGCCGTCGGCCTGGTCGAGCTCGCTGCCGTCGCGGTCCTCGGCGACGAGGATGAGGGGGACCTCCTCCTCGTCGCTGAAGGCGCCCACCCTGTCGAGGACGGCGGTGGACTCGGCGTCGACGGGGAGGAACGAGGCATTGTCGTTCTTCTGCACCTCGGAGAGCCGTCCGGTCGCCGGGCCACCGACGGCTCCGACCGCGAGCCAGCAGAGGATGACGACGATGGCGCCGACGAGCACGGACCTGGGCCGGCCGGGGCGGGCGCTGCGCTGGTTCACCCGATCACCCTAGGTCCCCGCGGCGACGCGGCAGTCGGTCGGACGGCATACGGTGGGGGCATGCGGTTCGTGCACCTGGGCTTCGCTCCCGACTACGTCGACTACCTCGACGGCTGGGAGAAGCAGCGGGCCGTGCACGCCGCGGTCGCGGAGGGTCGCGAGCCGGACATCACGCTGCTCCTCGAGCACGCGGCCGTCTACACCGCAGGCAAGCGCACCCAGCCCGAGCAGCGCCCGTTCGACGGCACACCGGTGGTCGACGTCGACCGCGGCGGCCTCATCACCTGGCACGGTCCGGGGCAGCTCGTCGGCTACCCGATCGTCGCCCTGCCGGAGGTGCCCATCGACGTCGTCGCCCACGTCCGCCGGCTCGAGGACGCGATGATGCGGATGACTCGTGAGTTCGGCGTCGAGACCGTGCGCGTCGAGGGGCGCAGCGGTGTCTGGGTGCTCGCCGACGACCGCGGTCCCGACCGCAAGCTCGGGGCGATCGGTGTGCGGGTCAGCCGTCGCGTGACCATGCACGGCTTCGCGCTCAACTGCGACGCCGACCTGTCGTGGGCCGACAACATCGTCGCCTGCGGCATCGCCGACGCCGGGGTGTCCTCGATCACCCGTGAGGCCGGTCGCACGGTCACCGTGCAGGACCTCCTCCCCTACGCCGAGAAGCACCTCACCGACGTCCTCGGCTGAGTCCCCGACACGGTGTATGCCGGGGCGCGTCACCCGCTCCCGTCGCACCGCAGCGGGTCCGGCAGCGCCGAGACCCGGCCGCACAAGACCCGCGTCAGCCTCGGCTCGCCGCCGAAGCGGTCCTGGCTGCTGTCGATGTCGGCGGTCAGCGTCCCGTCGTCGGCGAGCGTCCACGAGGTGACGATGGGGTCGCCCTCGACGGTGGGCTCGGTGACCGACAGCGTCGCTCCGCGCCCGTCCCGCAGTGCCTCCTCGAGACACGCCCGCTCCTGCGAGCCGACGACCTCGAGCCGCTGCCCCTGGGCCAGGACGACCTTGCCGCAGTCGGTGTCGGTGCCGGGGCCGGGCTTGGGGGCGGGGCCGGGGCCCGTGCTCGTCGACGCGCCGGGCGTGGAGGCCGGGCCCGGGACGTCGCCGACGTCGCTCACCGACCCGCACGCCGCAAGCACACCGGTCAGTCCGAGCGCAGCCAGTCGTCTCATGTCCCTCCGACGTCGGCCGCCCTCCCTCGGTTCCCTGTCCGGGCACACCGCGCGGCATACGGATCTTCTCGTCGGCTCGTCGAGCGTCACGACCCGGCGGACGACGCCGGTTGCCGCGCCGCGTGCCCTCGCCACCGGCGGGTTCAGGGCTGTCCGGGCCCGGGCGTACTCTGGAGTGCGTGACTGTCGCACCCGAAGGACGTCGTCTCCTGCGTGTCGAGGCCCGCAACGCCGAGACCCCGATCGAGCGCAAGCCCGAGTGGATCCGGACCACCGCGAAGATGGGGCCGGAGTACACCCAGCTGCACTCGATGGTGAAGAAGGAGGGCCTCCACACGGTCTGCCAGGAGGCCAGCTGTCCCAACATCTTCGAGTGCTGGGAGGACAAGGAGGCGACCTTCCTCATCGGCGGTGACGTGTGCACCCGCCGCTGCGACTTCTGCGACATCGCCACCGGCCGCCCGACGAGCCTCGACCTCGACGAGCCCCGCCGCGTCGCCGAGTCGGTCCGGTCGATGGGCCTGCGCTACTCGACGGTGACCGGTGTCGCGCGTGACGACCAGCCCGACGGCGCCGCCGGCCTCTACGCCGAGACGATCCGCCAGATCCACGCGCTCAACCCCAACACCGGCGTCGAGATCCTCCCCCCCGACTTCGGCGCCAAGCCCGAGCTCGTCGGGCAGGTCTTCGACGCACGCCCCGAGGTGTTCGCCCACAACCTCGAGACGGTGCCGCGGATCTTCCGCCAGATCCGGCCCGCGTTCACCTACGAGAAGTCGCTCAAGGTGCTCTCGATGGCACGCGAGGCCGAGCTGGTGACGAAGTCCAACCTCATCCTCGGGATGGGTGAGGAGGACCACGAGGTCGAGCAGGCCATCGCGGACCTGCACGACGCGGGCTGCGACATCCTCACGATCACCCAGTACCTCCGCCCCTCCAAGCTGCACCACCCGATCGACCGCTGGGTCAAGCCCGAGGAGTTCGTCCACTGGAGCTCCGTGGCCGAGGACATGGGCTTCAAGGGCGTCATGGCCGGTCCGCTGGTGCGCTCCTCCTACCGCGCCGGCCGCCTGTGGGCGACCGCGATGACGAAGTGGGGCCGCCCGATCCCCGAGCACCTGTCGCACCTCGCGCAGGCCGCCGGCGACCCCGCCCGCCAGGAGGCCGCGTCGCTGGTGGCGCGCTCCGCGCGGGCCGTATCCTGATCCTCGAGAACGTTTCCGTTCCGGCGCGCGACGTGCGCGCCACACCCTGACGCAGGAGCGCGCACCCCGTGGCCAAAGAGACCACCACCGCAGAGAAGAAGCCCGGGCGGTTCGCCGAGATCCGCCAGGGCTACCGCGCCATCAAGCAGCTCGACCCGAAGATCGGGTGGTTCATGCTGGGGGCTGCGCTCCTGACCTTCGCGGTCATCGTCGGGATCGGCTTCCTCCTCGGGGGACTGTGGCGCTGGTACCTCATCCTCATCGCCATCCCCGCCGCGCTCCTCGCCGCCACCTTCGTCATGAACCGGCGCGGCAACAAGGCCATGTACGGCATGCTCGAGGGCCAGACCGGTGCCGCCGGCGCCGCCCTCCAGAGCATGGGTCGGCGCGGCTGGTACGCCTCGACCGAGCCGGTGGCCGTCGACGCCGCCCGCGCCTCCAAGCCGAGCGACCTCACCGGCGCGGCGATGGTCTTCCGCGCCCTCGGCCGTCCCGGTGTCGTGCTCCTCGGCGAGGGTCCACGGCAGCGTGCCCTCAAGCTGCTCAAGGCCGAGGAGAAGAAGGTCAACCGCGTCGCGCCGGGCGTGCCGGTCCACCTCTGGGTCATCGGCGACGGGGACGACGACGTCAAGGTCAGCAAGATCAGCTCGAAGCTGACCCGCATGCGCCCGGTCCTCACCAAGGACGAGACCTCCGTGGTCAACAAGCGCCTGAAGTCGCTCGGCGGCCTGCGCACCGGCGTCCCCGCCGGCATGGACCCCACCCGCGCCCGGGTCGACCGCAAGGCCATGCGCGGCAAGTAGCCCGAGGGTCACGCACGCTCTGAGCGCACTCCCCCTCGTCGGACGATGACCGTGCCGGCCGCCGCGTCGTGGAAGCCCCGGCCGTGGCGGTCGGACAGGGCGGCCGGGACGAAGAGGCACAGCAGGACCGTGCGGATGAGGACCTGGAGCGCGAAGGAGCCGGGCCGGACCTGGAGCACCTGCATGCCGAGCAACGCCTGCCCCGGCGTGGCGGCGAACGCCGTGATGCTGAGGACGTTGAGGACGGCGAGGATGCCGAGCGGCACGAACGCCTGCACTCCTCCAGCGCCGAGCTCGGCGCCGAAGGCGAGCGCCGAGAGCAGCTGCACGAGGCCCCAGTCGAGGAGCAGCCCGATCGCCCGACGCCACAGCGGAGCCATCGACCCCGGACCGGCGGCCGGCATGCCGAGCTGCTGGCCGGCATACTCCTGCGGTTCCGTCGTCCTCACAGCAGGACTGTATGCCGTCCGCCCGAGACGGCCCGACGCGGGCATGGAGGCCTCTGGCAGGGTGTAACACCGGTGAAACATCCGGGTCATGGACGAGAAACCGGTGCCCCCTAGGGTCGGTGCCATGCCCGGGGCGCCGCCCCGCCCGCCCCAGCCAAGGAGACCCCACGTGTTCAGCTCTGCTGACGAGGTCCTGTCGTTCATCAAGGACGAGGACGTCAAGTTCGTCGACATTCGATTCTGTGACCTGCCCGGAGTCATGCAGCACTTCAACGTGCCGGCCCACACCCTCGACGAGGCGTTCTTCACCGACGGCCAGGCGTTCGACGGGTCCTCGATCCGCGGTTTCCAGGCGATCCACGAGTCCGACATGAAGCTGCTCCCTGACGTCCGCACCGCCTACCTCGACCCGTTCCGTGAGCACAAGACGCTCATCATGAACTTCTCGATCGTCGACCCGTTCACCGACGAGCCCTACAGCCGCGACCCGCGCAACATCGCCGCCAAGGCCGAGGCGTACCTCACGTCGACCGGTATCGCCGACACCGCCTTCTTCGGCGCCGAGGCCGAGTTCTACGTCTTCGACGACGTCCGGTTCGAGACCAAGGCGAACGCGTCGTACTACTACCTCGACTCGGTCGAGGCGGCGTGGAACACCGGTCGCGAGGAGGAGGGGGGCAACCAGGGCTACAAGACCCGCTACAAGGGCGGCTACTTCCCCGTCCCGCCGGTCGACCACTTCGCCGACAGCCGCGACAACATCTGCCTCAACCTCGCCAAGGTCGGCCTCAACGTCGAGCGCAGCCACCACGAGGTGGGCACCGCCGGCCAGCAGGAGATCAACTACCGGTTCAACACGCTGCTCCAGTCGGGCGACGACATGATGAAGTTCAAGTACGTCGTCAAGAACACGGTGTGGCAGGACGGCAAGACGGCGACCTTCATGCCGAAGCCGCTCTTCGGTGACAACGGCTCGGGCATGCACACGCACCAGTCGCTCTGGAAGGACGGGGAGCCGCTGTTCTACGACGAGCGCGGCTACGGCGGCCTGTCCGACCTGGCCCGGTGGTACATCGGTGGCCTGCTCAAGCACGCCCCCGCGGTCCTCGCCTTCACGAACCCGACCGTGAACTCCTACCACCGCCTCGTCCCCGGCTACGAGGCGCCGGTCAACCTCGTCTACTCGGCGCGCAACCGCTCCGCGTGCGTCCGCATCCCGATCGCCGGCGACTCGCCCAAGGCCAAGCGCATCGAGTTCCGCATCCCGGACCCGTCGTGCAACCCCTACCTCGCGTTCGCCGCGCAGCTCATGGCCGGCCTGGACGGGATCCGCAACCGCATCGAGCCGCCCGAGCCCGTGGACAAGGACCTCTACGAGCTGCCGCCGGAGGAGCACGAGGCCATCGAGCAGGTGCCGGGTTCGCTGCCGGCCGTGCTCGAGGCGCTCGCGGCCGACCACGAGTTCCTGCTCGAGGGCGACGTGTTCACGCAGGACCTCATCGACACGTGGATCGAGTGGAAGACCAAGAACGAGGTCGACCCGATCCGCTTCCGCCCGCACCCGCACGAGTTCGAGATGTACTTCGACATCTGAGCACAACCGCAGTCGGAGGCCTCTTCGCCTGCCGCAGTTCTTGACGAGTCCTCACGAGCATTCCGCGCCACCACCACGGCGGCTCGTGAGGACTCGTCCGCGTCCAACTGACGGCGACGACGTCGACGCCGGTCAGGTGTCGGCGGTGTCGCCCAGCGCGGACTGCAGGTGTTCACGGGCGTCGCTCAGGTAGTCCCGCAGGGCCTGGGCCGCCGCGGGTCGACCGTCGTCGACGAGCCGCCGGACGATCTCGGCGTTCCGCTCGAGGTAGGGCTCGTGGAACCGCGAGTCGTCGTCCATGAGGTGGAAGACGAGCCGCATCTCGGCAAGCAGACCTTCCATGAGGAGGTCGATCCGGCGGCTGCCGTTGATGCCGGCGATCGCGCGGTGGAACTCCTGGTTGGCCTGCGCCACCCCGGCCATGTCCTGGCAAGCGTGCGCCGCGCGAGCCGCGTCGACGATCCCCTGCAGCTGCTTCGGGGTGTCCTGCGTGAAGGCCGGTCCGTGCGCCAGTGCGGCGGGCTCGATGGCCAGGCGGGCGGCATACAGGTCGTGGACGTCGGTGAGCGTCGGCGTGGCGACGAAGACACCGCGGTTCGGCTCCCGGACCACGAGCCTCTCGGCAGCCAGCAGCGCGAAGGCCTCGCGAATCGTGTTGCGGGAGAAGCCGAGTGACGCGCTGATGGTCTCCTCGGTCAGTCGCGTACCGGACCGCAGCGCACCGTCGACGATCTGCGTGCGCAGGATCGCCACGATGCGCTCCGCCGCCGACGGGTGGACGCCGTGGTCGCTGGGGATGCGGTCGAGGGCCGCCGCGAGGAGTCTGTTGGGCACGACCTCACTGTATGCCGCCGCGCGTAGAATTGTTGAACAAAACTCTTGTCCGATTGTTCAACAATCCGCTACGGTCAGTCCTGACCACAACGTCGTGGTCGACCCCCACGTCAGGGCATTGGCGTCCCAGAGGTCGGAGCCCCCATGGATCCCAGGACCACACCAGTTCCTCCCGCAGAGCCGGCACCGCCGAGCGAGGCGGAGCAGAAGGCCAAGGGCCGCAGCGCCCTCCTCGGCGCGATGTTCCTCATGGCCACGTCGGCCATCGGTCCGGGGTTCATCACGCAGACCACGAACTTCACCGTGCAGCTGGGCGTGGCGTTCGCCTTCGCGATCGTCGTCTCGATCCTCGTGGACATCGCCGTGCAGATGAACGTGTGGCGCGTGATTGGCGTCTCGGGCCTGCGCGCCAACGAGCTGGCCAACCGCGTCGCGCCCGGTCTCGGCTGGGCTCTGGCCCTGCTCATCCTGCTCGGTGGGCTCGTCTTCAACATCGGCAACATCGCCGGCACGGGCCTGGGGACCGACGCCATGATCGGTCTGGACCCCAAGGTCGGCGCGATCCTGTCCGCCGCGATCGCGATCGGGATCTTCCTCGTCAAGCGCGCCGGCGCGGCCCTCGACAAGGTCGTCGTCGGTCTCGGCCTCGTCATGATCGGTCTCACGACCTACATCGCCTTCACGAGCGCCCCGCCGGTCGGGCTCGCGCTGAAGAACACCGTCCTTCCCGAACAGATCGACATCCTCGCCATCACCACCCTCATCGGAGGCACGGTCGGCGGCTACATCACCTATGCCGGTGCCCACCGCCTCATCGAGACCGGCAACACCGGTCCGCAGCACGTGCGCGAGATCGCCAAGGGCTCGGTCTTCGGGATCATCGTCACCGGTGTCATGCGCGCGATCCTCTTCCTCGCCGTCCTCGGGGTCGTCCACGGCGGGGCCAAGCTCGCCGCCGACAACCCGGCTGCGAGCGCCTTCGAGCAGGCGGCCGGCGACTTCGGGCTGCGGGCGTTCGGCATCATCTTCTGGGCGGCGGCGATCACCTCAGTCATCGGCGCGAGCTACACCACCGTCTCGTTCCTCACGACCCAGCAGACGTCTCCGCGCACCCGCAACCTCGCGACCGTCGCGTTCATCGCGGTCTGCACGGTGCTCTTCCTCGTGCTCGGCAAGGCCCCGGTCAACCTGCTCGTCTTCGCCGGCGGGTTCAACGGCCTGATCCTGCCCATCGGCTTCACCGTGATCCTCTGGGTGGCCTGGCGGCGGCGCGACCTCCTGCGCGGCTACGCCTATCCGAAGTGGCTCCTCTCCGTCGGCGTCCTGGCGTGGCTGCTCACGCTGTGGCTCGGCTACCAGTCGATCACCGGCCTGCGCGCCCTCTGGGGCTGAGCCGCCATGGTGACCACCCGGATCGACCTCAACTCGGACCTCGGCGAGTCCCTCGGCACCTGGCAGCTCGGGAACGACACGGCGATGCTCGACCTCATCACGAGCGCCAACGTGGCCTGCGGCTTCCACGCCGGCGACAGCCTGACCCTGCGGGAGACCTGCGCGCAGGCCGTCGAGCGTGACGTGGTCATCGGCGCCCAGGTGGGCTACCGCGACCTCGTCGGCTTCGGCCGCCGGTTTATCGACATGGACCCCGCCGAGCTGACGGCCGACGTCATCTACCAGGTCGGTGCCCTCCAGGCGTTGGCGGGGGTGGCCGGGGGCCGCGTCGCCTACGTCAAGCCGCATGGCGCCCTCTACAACGCGATCGTGCACCACGAGGCCCAGGCGGAGGCCGTCGTCCGGGCGGTCGTCGCCGTCGACGTGACCCTCCCGGTCCTGGGCCTGCCGGCGTCGGTGTTTCTCCGCCGGGCCGAGGCCGCCGGACTGCGGACCGTCACCGAGGCGTTCGCCGACCGGGCCTACACCCCCGAGGGCACCCTCGTGTCGCGGCGGGAGCCCGGCGCCGTCCTGCATGACCCGCACGACGTCGCGCAGCGCATGGTGCGGCTCGCCACCGACGGGGTCGTCACCGCGGTCGACGGCACCGAGGTGGCCGTCCGGGCCGACTCGATCTGCACCCACGGCGACTCCCCCGGGGCCGTCGAGATGGCCGGGGCTGTCCGCGCCGCCCTCACCGGGGCCGGCGTCACCATCGCCGCCTTCACGAGGTAGCCCTCGTGTCGACTGGCATTCCCGTGCGGTTCCTCCCGATGGGCGAGACGGCGTGGCTCGTCGAGACCGACGACATCGACGCCGTGCTCGCCCTCGACTCCGCCCTGGCCCCGCTCGCCCGGGCCGGCGAGGGTGTCTGGGCCGACGTCGACGACCTCGTGCCCGCGGCTCGGACGCTGCTCGTCGTCGCGCGACCGCGCACGAACCTCGCCGACCTGGCCACCGAGATCCGCTCGGCCGCCGCCCGCGCGAGCCGGAGTGCCACCCGCAGCGAGGCTGCCGTCATCGAGGTCCCGGTCCGCTACGACGGTCCCGACCTCGAGGACGTCGCCGCGCAGACCGGCCTCAGCGTCGCCGAGGTCGTCGACGCCCACACCGGCACCCCGTGGCGGGTGGGGTTCGGCGGCTTCGCGCCGGGATTCGCCTACCTCGTCGGTGGGGACCCCCGGCTCGAGGTCTCCCGGCGGGCGGAGCCGCGCACGCGCGTCCCCGTCGGGGCGGTGGCGCTGGCCGGGACGTTCAGCGGCATCTACCCGCGAGAGTCGCCGGGCGGCTGGCAGCTCATCGGGAGCACGGAGGTCGTGCTCTGGGACTCGGACCGTGACCCTCCCGCGCTGCTCGTCCCCGGTACCACGGTCCGCTTCACGCGGGCGGGGTCATGATCCGCAGCGTCGAGGTCCTCGCCCCCGGCCCCCTGACCCTGCTGGAGGACGTGGGTCGGATCGGGCACCTCGCCGTCGGGGTCGGCCGCGCGGGCGCGGCCGATCTGGGGTCATACCTCCTCGGCGGCCGCCTGCTGGGCAACGTCACGGGGACCGCCGCGCTCGAGGTGACGATGGGGGGACTGCGGGTGCGGGCGTCCGGGGACCTGCTCGTCTGCCTCACGGGCGCCACCACACCCGCGGAGGTCGACGGCCGGCCGGTGCCGCGAGCCGCACCCTTCCAGGTCCGAGACGGTCAGGAGCTCTCCCTGGGTATGCCGGTGGCCGGGCTGCGCACCTACGTCTCGGTGCGCGGTGGCTTCGCCGTCCCGGCAGTCCTCGGCTCCGTCTCGTACGACACGATGTCGGGACTGGGCGCCGAGCCGGTGCGAGCCGGGCAGGTGCTCCCCGTCGGGACGAGCACCGCGCACTTCCCCCACGTCGACGTCGCCGGAGTTCCCGAGGCTGCAACGGGCGCGGTCGAGCTCGACGTCCTGCCCGGTCCACGCCTGGACTGGTTCGCCCGCCCGGAGCGGCTCGCGCAGACGACCTGGGCCGTCTCCTCGCGGAGCGACCGCAAGGGGATCCGCCTCGAGGGGGAGCCCCTGGAGCGCACTCCCGATCTGCGCGACGCGGAACTGCCGAGTGAAGGCATGGTGCGCGGCGCCATCCAGGTGCCCCCCAACGGGCAGCCGGTCATCTTCCTGAACGACCACCCGGTCACCGGCGGCTACCCGGTCATCGGCATCGTGCGAGCGGCCTCCGTCGACCGGGCGGCACAGCTCCAGCCCGGTCAACCGGTGAGGCTCCGCTGGAACCTCTGAACCCGATCGGCTTCAGCGATGGTGGAGGTCGGCCTCTCGCCCCGGGGCCGTCCGTCGCCGACCGTGGCCGACCGGGCCCCGAAGGCACCCTCATGGTCGTCCCCGGCGAACGGCGCACTTCTCGCTCGGCGGAGGACGCTGCCGACGGGTGACGGCGAAGCGGTCCCGGGTCTACGTTGGGGCCACAGCCGGACGATCGGCGTCCGGCGCAACGCCCGGAGGCACCCATGGCCAATCACGTGTACGCGATCTCGGAGCTCGTCGGAAGCTCACCCGAGAGCATCGAGGCGGCGGTGGGGATGGCCCTCTCCTCCGCGAACGAGTCGGTCCGCAACCTCCACTGGTTCGAGGTGACGGAGATCCGCGGGCACCTCGGGGACGACGGTCAGGTCGCCGACTGGCAGGTGGGTCTCAAGCTGGGGTTCCGCGTGGAGAAGTGATCCGAGTGTCGGCGGTGTCACCGGCCGCCGACGGAGGACTCAGGAGCGGGACTCGATGGCCGAGGCGATCGTGCCGGCGAGGAGAGTGACGTACTCGTCCGGTTCCCAGCTCGGGTAGACCTGCGACCCGACCACCATGCCGTCGGAGAAGGCCACGACGAGCCCAGCGAGGTCCTCGGCGGTACGTGTCCCGACGTTCTCGGGAAGGAGGTCTCCCATCCAGGCCGCGATCATGTGGCCGACCTGCTCCCGGACCTGGAGGTAGGCCTCACGGGTCTTGACGTTCTGCTCGCCGGTGTCGAGCAGCACCTGCATGCCGATCCTCAGGAAGGCTGGCATGTCGGTGAACGTGCGAGAGGACTGACCGAGCACCCGCCGCAGGCCCTCCTCGATCGTGGTGTCGGCGGTGACCTCCCAGCGCGGGACGGTCACCAGCCACCGGGCGAAGCTGGTGCGGATCACCTCGGCGAAGAGGTGGTCCTTGTCCTCGAAGTGCCAGTAGACCGACGACACCGGCAGACCGGACCGTTGGCAGACCTGGGCGATCGTCGCCCCAGCGACTCCGCGCTCCTTGGCCAGCTCCGACGCGGCGGCCATGATGCGGTCGCGCGACCGCTCGGTCGGTGCCACTGCTGAGGTCCCATCCGGCGTCGAGGCGTTCGCTCTCGCCCGCGCCTTCGCCGTCGTCGCAGCCGGCGAGCTCGGTTCGGTGATCCTCGGTGTCATGACGCCGCTCCCATGCGCTCGAGGTGCCGCGCCAGCCCACGTGCGGCGAGCGACACCAGCCGCTTGACGTCCTTGTGGTCGGAGGAGCGGACCTGGAGGAAGAGGCCGTCCATGAACATCATGTGGAACCGCGCGAGTCGCGTGGTCAGCTCCGGGTCGCCTTCCCCGGCTTCGGGAGTGAGCACCGACGTCCACCAGTCGCGGATCGCCCGCTCCGTGTCCTGGCGAACCTCCGCGTAGAGCCGTCTCGCCGCGGGCTCCTTGACGCGCTGCTGAAGGGTCAGCAGCAGCCCCAGGGACCAGAACTGGGGCGACGCCGTCAGGGAGTGGGCGGCGCGTTGGAAGCGTCTCTCGACCCGGTCCTCGAAGTCCTCCGGCTCCGGCGCGGCCTTCCACGTCGGAGCCGTCGCCCGCCAGGACAGGTAGGAGTGCTCCAGGGTGGCGGCGAGCAGCTGGTCCTTGCTGCCGAAGTGCCAGTAGATCGAGCTCGCCGGCAGCCCGGTTGCCTCCTGCACGAGCGCGACGGTCGTCCCGTCATAGCCCCGCTCGGCGGCGATCTCCAGGGTCGCGTCGAGGATCGCCAGGCGCGACTCGTCGCCCTGCCGGTGCCGCCGGCCCGTCTTGGCCGTCTTGGCGGTCTTGGCCGTCATGTGATCCGCCTTCTGCTGTCCCGTGTCGCACCCGTTGTCCAGCCGGTTGCCCGCGCTGGTGCGGCGAGCGCCTCGAGATGCCTGGTGTGCGTTCCCTGTAGTAAAACACCGCCAGCAGGCTGTCGTTGCGCACGGTGTCGCGTGCCACGCCAGTGAGAAGACGAGGGGGTCTTGCCCTCACGGCTGCGGTGCTCTACCTTCACTGTAGTAGACACTACAGTGACGTAGCGAGCAAAGGTGCGAATTGTGACCGCGGACGGATCAGCTCCAGAAGCCCAGGCCCTCGACCCAGCACACTATCGCGAGGTGATGGGCCACTACCCGACCGGCGTTGCGGTCGTCACCGGCACCTCCCCCGACGGCGAGCCGATCGGGATGGTGGTCGGGACGTTCACCGCCGTCTCCCTCGATCCACCGATCGTCGCGTTCATGCCCACGACGACGTCCGGGACGTACGGGCTGATGAAGGACTCACCGGCATACTGCATCAACGTCCTCGCGCACGACCAGCTCGACCTCTGCCGACTCATGGCGGCACCGCGTCCCGGCAAGTTCGACGACGTCGCGTGGTCCCCCTCGGCGTACGGTGCGCCCGCCCTCGAGGACGCCGTGGCCCACATCCACTGCCGTTCGCAGGACGTCGTCACTGCAGGGGACCACTTCATCGTCCTCTGTGACGTGCTTGCGATGGAGGTGAGCCGTCCCGCGACTCCCCTGCTCTTCTTCCAGGGCGGGTACGGCGGCTTCTCCAGCCGTGGAATGAGCGCCAAGGGTGACGGCGAGCTCATCGAGGCGGTCCGTCTCGCCGACCTCGCCCGTCCCGAGGCCGGCAGGGTGGCGCGCTCGCTCGGGTGCGAGGTCGCCGTGCTCGCTGCCGCCAACGACCACGAGCTGACCACCGCCGCCTCGGCGTACGGGGACAACGCCCATGCCCTCGAGCCGCTCGGCGTCCGTGTCCCGCTCATGCCTCCGCTCGGCGAGGCCTATGTCGCATGGTGCGACGACGCAGCCGTCGAGGCCTGGCTGGGGCGAACCTCGAGCCGGGACCCCGAGGTGGTCGACAAGTACCGCCGTCGCCTCGCCCACGTCAGGGAGAGCGGGTTCGCCCTGTCGCGCCAGACCGAGCAGATGCAGCCGCGGTACACGGACCTGCAGGATGCCATGCGTGAGTATGCCGCCGGCGACCTCACCCCGGCACGCGAGCGTGCGGTCCGGGCGGTCATCGCCGAGTCGTCGGCGTTCTTCGAGACGATCGACATCGTGGACGGCGAGACCTACGACCTCGGCGCCATCGTCGTCCCCGTTCTCGGACCCGAGGGCCGCGTGGCGCTGTGCCTCAGGGCGAGCCAGCTTCCCGCCGGTGCCGACGCGCCCACCGTGCGCGGGTGGATCAGCGCCCTGCAGCGCGCGGCTGCCGCTGTCTCGGAAGGGATCTCGCGGGACGGATGGGACGACTACGCGGCCTACCAGCAGTCGATCCCCGGCAACTTCATGATGTAGCGGCGATCCCGTTCCCGACGATCCAGCCCATCCCGAACGCCGAGAGCAGACCGCTTCCCGAGCTGTAACCGGCCGAGTCGGCTCCGGCGAGGCCGACGGCCACACCGCCAGCGGCACGCAGGCCGGGGACGTACGTGCCGTCGACCCGGAGCAGGCGGCCGCTGGTGTCGATCGCCGCACCGCCCTGGGTGGTGAGGACGCCATGGGTCAGCCACGCGTAGTGGTAGGGGCCGGTCAGGGCGCGCCGGCCCGCCCGAGGTGCCAGCGAGGTGGCCAGGGCGACGCGGTCGAACCCCAGCGCGACGGCGAGGCTGTCGAGGTCAGACGCGACCTGGAGGGCGCCGGCGTCCGCCGACTCCCGCATCATCTCCGAGTGCTGGGCGGTCTCCTGCGCCTCGGCGTCCCACACCATGACGGCGCGCTCACGCGGCTGCGCCTGGACGACCCCGGCCAGGCCGGAGTAGCCGTGCGCCTGCTCGTCGGTGAAGCGTTCCCCGTGCACGTTGAGCAGCACGGCGCCCAGCCAGGGCAGGGCGGGGTTGACCCGGGTCCCCCGGAGCGTGACCTGGCCGTGTCGAAGACAGGCACCCATGTTGCGAAGCTCCACGCCGAGGGGGCGCAGCCAGCCGACGGAGTCCCCGGTGGCCGTGCTCACCCCGCCATGGAACGGCTCACCGAGGGCGGCGCAGAACTCGCGCATCAGCTCGCGGTTGCCGGCGAAGCCGTCGGTCGCGAGGACGGTGGTGCCGGCCGAGACCACGAGGTCGTGGTTCCCCTGCCGGCCGGTCACGCCGACGACGGTGCCGTCCTCCACGCGCAGGCCCGTGACGGGGGCCTCGTCGAGAAGGACGACGTTGGCCCGGTCCGTCAGGGTGCGACGCAGGTGGGTCATGAGCGGAGCGCCGCCGAGACGACCCGGATCCGCGTGCAGCCGTGGCACCGACATGCCCTTGCGCGCCATGTCGGTGCCCACGTCCATCGGGTAGCCGAGGTCGTCGGCGATCCAGTGCACGTAGTCCGCCGCCACGCCGCACAGCGCGGCGACGAGGTCCCGGTGCCGCTCGTCACCCGAGTTGGCAAGGATGTCCTCGGTATGACGCTCGGCCGAGTCCTCGATGCCCGCTGCGGCCTGGAAGCGAGTCCCGCCGGCCGCGAGGCTTCCGCTCGAGATGCCGGCGTTGCACCCCTCGGTGAGGCTCTTCTCCAGCACGGCGACGACGAGGTCCGGGTTCTCCGAGGCCCGCAACGCGGCCATGATGCCGGCCGCTCCGGCCCCTGCGACGGCGACGTCGACCTCGATGTCCTCGTGCACGGTGACGTCCTTCCGGAGTGGGTGGTGTCGTGATGTCGGTGGGAGGTGCAGCGGTCAGGAGTCGAGAGCCGCAGGGACGCCATAGAAGTCGCGCGCCCGGTCGACGAGCTCACGTGGTGGCTGCTGGTGGTGGAAGCCGCGCCGTGAGGCGACCAGACCGCTCGAGCGGTACTGCCGGGCCCGCATCTCGGCGACCTGCACCAGGGTGCCCAGGGAGTCGACCACGGGCACGTCGTCGACCCGGGTGATCCCGTGGTCGGCGAGGAAGACGTTGAGGGGACCCTCGCCGGGGACGATCACCGTCGCCCCGGCGTCGATCGCCGCGCGGGCAGCGGTCCGGAACGCCTCGACGAGGCCATCGGGCGCGGCATACGCGCCCATCACGTCGGAGAACTCCGCCGCCACCTGCCGAATCGGCCCCACGATCGTGTCGAGTCCGTAGACCCGCATGTTGCGCCGCAGCTGCGGCTCGAGGGCACCGATGAAGTTGACGATGCCGACGGTCGAGCCCAGCGTCGCGGCGAGGAGCACCGAGGTCTGCCCGAAGGCGACGACGGGGATGTCGACGACGGAACGGCATTCCTCGAAGGCGGTGTCCGGGATCGTCGCGATGAGGAACGCGTCGTAGCCCTCGTCCTGCGCCTGCAGGGCGGCGTGGACGAACTGCTCCTTGTGCAGCCCCGACAGGTAGGCGTAGCCGATGTGCGTCCCCGGGTAGTCGCTGGGGTAGGTGCCCGGCTTCATCCCGTGGAAGGAGATCTCCGTGCCCGGTGCCGCGACCTTGCGCAGGTGCCGGTCGAGCGCATCCCGGTAGTGGGGCACGTCGTCGAGGACCGTGAAGCTCTGGTGCCAGATCCTCATGAGCTGCCCTCGGCGTCCCTGGGCGCGGCAACGGACGGTGACTGCGCGGCAGCGCCCTCACCGGCGATCCGCCCGAACGTGGCCCCCCGCAGGACCGAGGTCGAGCCGGTGTAGTTGGAGTAGTACAGCCCGGTCATCTCCCCTGCCGCGTAGAGGCCGGGGATCGCCCTGCCGTCACGGTCGACCACCCGCGAGGAGGCGTCGACCTTGAGCCCGCCGAAGGTGAAGACGTTGGCGCACATGATCGGGTACGCGATGAAGGGGCCGGAGTCGATGGGCTTCGCCCAGTTGGACTTCGGGGGCTCCACACCGTCGGTCGCGAGGCCGTCGGGGCGGGTGGGGTCCCAGTCACCGTCCGGGCATCCGGCGTTGTATGCCGCCACGGTCGCCTCGAGCGTCGCCGGGTCGATGTCGATCCGGCCCGCGAGCTCGGCCAGGGTGGCGCCCTTGACGGGCGCCTCGTCCGTGCGGATGGCGGTCCTGATGTTGGGGATGGCCTGACCGTGGGCGTCGAGGATCATCCAGGCCATCCCGCGCGGCTGTCTCTGGATGTCACGGGTCGTGCGCTCGTACCACGCGTCGATGGGCCCGCGCGCCTCGTCGACGAACCGCTCGCCGTGGACGTTGACGAGGATCCCGTAGGTGAAGGCCATGATCGCCGCCTCCGGGTCGCCGGACCGCGGGTCCACGGGCTCGGCGTGGAAGAGCGAGAAGTTCCCGGCGGTGGCGGCACCGACGGCCATCGCCATCTCCAGCCCCTCCCCCTTGTTGTAGTTGCCCCCGCGGGCGACGGGCCGGCAGAGCATGCCGAGCTCTCCGTGGTAGCGGGCCATGAGCTCGGCGTTTCCCTGGTAGCCGCCGCTGGCGAGGACGACGGAGCCGGAGAACGTGCGCCGCCGGCCCGTGGGCCCGACCGCCTCGATGCCCGTCACCGTGCCGGAGTCGTCCAGGACGAGGGAGCGGGCGGTCGTCTCGAAGTGGAAGTCGACTCCGAGGGCTCGCGCCTTCGCCCCGAGGGTCTCGACGAGTGCCAGCCCGCCACCCACCGGGGCCATCCTCGTCGTCGAGACGGTGAGGAAGAGTGTGGGCAGCTGGCCGAACCGGATGCCGTGCTGCTCCAGCCAGCGCAGGGTCGGGCCGGCGTTGTCCTCGAACGTCGTGACGTAGTCGAGGTCGACGACGTGGTGGGAGCGCAGCAGCGGGCTGCGCCGCGACCAGTCGAGGGCGGAGTCCGCGGTGATGCCCGGGTCGGGGTGACCCATGAAGTCGTCGACCAACGTCTCGGCGAGCCCGTCGGAGGGCTCGTCGACCGTCTTCATGCGCAGGTAGGCCTCGGTGTAGCGCGTGTTGCCGCCGGTCTCCTCGGCGGTGGCACGCTCGAGCAGGGCGACCGTCGCGCCGTTCTCGCGGGCCGACAGCGCAGCGGACAGCCCGGCGATGCCGCCTCCGACGACGACGACGTCGTAGTCGGTACCGACCGGCGCGCTCCCCTCGACGGTCGGGGCGCTGGTGGCAGCGGTCATGACCAGCTCCCGATGACCTCGTCGGCGGAGACGACGGACCCGAAGAGGGGGAGCGTCGTGGTGACGGCGAACTCGTGGACGGCGGGGTCCGGTGCGGCACACATGTCCTCGACGATGCTCACCTGCAGGCCGCTGTCCGACGCGTGGCGCGCGGTGGACTCGACGACGAGGTGGGTCGCGATGCCCCCGAGGACGACGTGCTGGATGCCCTCGGCTGCGAGGACGTCGCGCAACGGCGTGCCGATGAAGGCGTTGACGGCGCCCTTGTCGACGACCGGCTCGCCCTCGACCGGCGCCAGCTCGGTGACGAACTCCGCCTCCGGGTTGCCCTGCTTCATCTTCTGGTTGGCCGGGTAGCCGTCGAACCGCGCGAGACGGTTGGTCCGCAGGCCATAGGTGGGGTCGAACGCGAGCCGGACGTGGAACACCTTCACCCCCGAGGTGCGGGCGGCGTCGAGGACGCGCCGGGCGGTGGCGACGACCTGACGCTCACGAACCTGGGCGGCGAGAGGGGGTGCGAGGCAGAGCTCCCCCTCCTCGGCGAGGGCGACCTGGTAGTCGAGCATGAGCAGGGCGGTGTGGTGGGACATGAGGCTCTTCTTCTCCTTGCGGGACAACGGCTTGCGGGACAGCGGACGTGGGACAGTCACCAGGCGGACCAGCCGCCGTCGACATAGAGGACCTGCCCGGTGACGTAGGAGGACGCCGGGGAGGCGAGGAACACGACCGGACCGCCGAAGTCGGTGTCCGGGTCGCCGAGGCGTCCGAGCATCGTCCGTTCGGCGAACCAGGAGAGACGGTCGGGGGACTCGGCGAGGGGTGCGGTCATGGCCGTGGGGTAGAAGACCGCCGGGGCGAGGGCGTTGACGGTGACGCCGCTGCGGCCCAGCTCTGCGGCAAGGGACCGCGTGACGTTGACGACCCCGGCCTTGGACGCGTAGTAGGCGCTCTCCGGGACTGGTCCGACCCGCTCCGCGTAGACCGTGGTGAGGTTGATGACGCGGCCCCACCCGGCCTCTGCCATCCGGGGCCCGAACTCACGGCCGACGACCCACGTGCCGGTGAGGTTCACCCTGACGATCCGCTCGAACTCCTCGACCGTCGTCTCTGCGACCTCCTTGCGCAGCATGACGCCGGCGGCGTTGACGACCGCGTCCACCCGGCCGTGGCGCGCGAGGACCTGCTCGGCCAGCTCGCGCACGGAGACCTCTGAGGTGACGTCGACGGCATACGCGGTGGTCGTCCCGCCACAGGCGGCGGCGGTCTCGGCCAGGCCCACCCCGGCGCCGGGCAGGTCGGCGAGCGCGACGGTGGCACCGTGCGCCGTGAGGGCGCGCGCGGCGCGCTCCCCCAGTCCGCCGGCAGCGGCACCGATGACCACGGCGACCCGCCCGTCGAGGTCGAACAGCCCGGTCACCATTCGAGCTCACTCTCCTCGGCGGAGGCAGCGGTGCCCGCGATACGGCCGAAGATGGCGGACTTGCCGATCGATGTGCCGGTCATGTAGCCGGCCCCGTGGAAGCCACCGACGAGCTCACCGGCCGCGTAGAAGCGCGGGATCGGCTCGCCGAAGGGATCGAGGACCCGCATGGACGTGTCGACCGTGACACCGCAGTAGGTCGCGAGCACGACGGTTCCGGACAGCTGGGCGTAGAAGGGCGCCGTGCGGATCGGCGTCCGCTCTCCCACACCACCGACCAGGTGCACCCGGCCGAAGGCGTCCGGCTCCCCGGACGCGATGCGCTCGTTGTAGTCCGCCACGGTCGCCTCGAGGACGCCGGGGTCGGTGCCGAGCCTCGAGGCGAGGTCCTCGATGGTGTCGGCCACCTCGAGCATCCCTGCACGCTCGCGGCCACCGAAGTCGTAGATCGGGACCTCGTCGTTCGACGCGGCCATCACGGTGGCGTCGAAGACCTGCCACGTCCGTGCCGTCGGCTGCGCCAGGCTGGCGTCGCCCAGCGCCTTGTAGGGGATGGACTCGTCGACGAAGCGCCTCCCTGCGCGGTTGACGGCGATCGCACCCTTGTAGACCGCGAGGATGCCGGTGCCGTCCTCGCCCGGGTGCGTCTCGTGGTAGATGCCGTAGGTGCCCTTGACGTAGGGCAGGTCCCGCAGCCCCGCACCGAGCTTCATCGCCATCCGCAGCCCGTCCCCGTGGTTGCCCTCGCCTCCGGCGAGGAGCGCCTCCGCCATCTGGGGGGCGAACCGCTCGAGCATCTCCCGGTCCCGCGAGAACCCGCCCGTGGCCAGGACGACGGCGTCCGCGAGGACCTCGCGCACGCCGCCGGCATGCTCGACGACCACTCCCGTCACGCGGGTCCCGTCGTGGAGGATGCGCTGGACGTCTGCGCCGAGCACGAGGCGCGCTCCGAGCCGTCCGGCGGCCGTGAAGAGGGAGCGCAGCATGGCCGTGGTGTCGCTGGGGTGCGACCGGGGTGCGGACTGGCCCGAGGCGGCGTGGATGTGCCCGTAGCGCACGCCGTGACCCTTGAGCCAGCGATAGGTGTCGAGCTGCTGCTCGCAGTAGAGGTCGACGAGGGCTTCGTCGTTGACGTGGCCGCCGGTCTCCAGCAGGTCCTGCCGCAGCAGCTCGACCGAGTCGGTGATCCCCTGCTCGGCCTGCTCGTCGGTCCCGACGAACGCCGACAGGCCGGCCGAGCGAACGGTCGACCCGCCGAAGGTCCCGGTCTTCTCGAGGAGCACGGCGTACTGACCCGCCTCGGCAGCCGCGAGCAGCGCCGCCGCACCGGCGAGGCCGCCGCCGAGGACGAGAACGCCGACCCGGTCCGGCAGGGTGGTGTCCACCGGGAGCCCCGCGGGGCCGATTCCTGGTTCCTCCCGGGGGACGTCGCCGACGGGCGTCGCCGTGGTCGTGGCGCCCGTCATGGGACGACGGTGGGAGCGTCGAAGTAGGCCTCGGCCGCGGAGAACTCCGGCAGGTGGAAGAGCGACTGCCGCTCCTGCCACGTGGCGATCCGACCGGCATAGGACGCGGTCTCCCCGGTTGACCGCAGGTGCGCGAGCGCCTCGCTGCCGGCCTTGATCGAGGCGCGCATGAGGAAGTTCGCGAAGAGCACGACGCCGAACCCGAGCTCTTGGTACTGGGCCAGGTCGAGCTCGGGCGTCTTGCCGCCCTCGACGACGTTGACGACCAGCGGGACGCCGCTCAGCTCACGCCCGACCCGCTCGAGCTCCTCGACCGTGCGTGGGGCCTCGACGAAGATGACATCGGCACCGGCAGCGACGTAGAGGTGTGCGCGCCGGATCGCCTCGTCGATGTCGTGGACGCTGCGGGCGTCGGTGCGCGCGATGAGGACGGTCGCAGGGTCCTCGAGCGCCTGCCGGACGGCCACGAGCTTGGCCTGCATGTGCTCCGCCGGGATCAGCGCGTGGTGGTCGAAGTGACCACAGCGCTTCGGCATCTCCTGGTCCTCGAGCTGGAGTGCCGCCGCACCGGCGCGCTCGAGGCGTCGCGCGGCCCGCATCGCCATGACGGGCTGCCCGAAGCCGGTGTCGGCGTCGACGACGAGTGGGAGGTGCGTGGCCGAGGCGAGACGCTCGGTGTGGTCGACCACCTCGCCGAGCGAGACCAGGCCGATGTCGGGTATGCCGTACTGCGCGTTGGCGAGGCCGGCGCCGGTGAGGTAGGCGGCCTCGAAGCCGGCCTCCTCGATCAGGCGCACGCCGAGGGCGTCCGTGGCCCCCGGAAGGACCAGCGTCCCTGCGGACAGCAGGGACCGGAGCCGCTCGCGACGGCTCGTGGGAGTCGGGCCGGGGCCGACCCCCACGAGTGTCTCGGCGGCGTCGAAGGGCGCCGGTACGTGAGGCACGGTGCGCTCAGGCCTCGTCCGCCGCCGGGAGCGTCGGCTCCGCGAGCGGGTGCATGATGCCCGGCGGACGACCTTGGGCGTCGGCGTGGGGCTTGTGTCCCCAGACGGCGGTGCGGTCCCACACCCGCGGAACCCAGGTCTCCTCGTCGACCTCGAGGCCGCCGTAGCCGTACTCGACGTGGAAGGAGCTCGGCGTCGAGTGGTAGAAGCTGAACTGCTGGTCGTTGGTGTGCCGGCCGATGGTGAGCGTGATCGGCACCCCCATCTCCTCCGCGAGCTCGTAGCCCGTGCCGACGTCGTCGACCGAGCCGACCTGGATCATCAGGTGGTTGAGGCCGGCCAGGCCGGGAGGGCACTGGCCGAGCGCCAGGGTGTGGTGCCGCGCGTTGCAGTGGTAGAACCGCGCGTTGAGGCGGCCCGGCACGATGATCTTGTCGGAGAGCCGGAAGCCGAGCTTGGTGAAGAACTCGTGGCCCGCCTCGATGTCCGGCATGAGCAGGAGCACGTGGCCGAGGCCCTGCTCCCCCGTGACGAAGCCGGAGATGGCACGTCCCGGGACGAAGGACGAGCGGACGTGGCTGTGGCCCCAGGTGACCTCGTGGCGGAAGCCCCACGGGTCGGTGAAGACGAGGATCCGGTTGACGCCCCGAGCTTCTGCGAGGTCGGTGTCCCCGCGCTCACTCGTGACCCCGAGGTCGGCCAGCGCCTTCTCGACGCGGTCGAGGTCCTCCTCGTAGTTGACTCCCCAACCGAGGTAGGCGGTCTCGTCCTGCTCGCCGGGGTGGACCTGCAGGCGCCAGATGGCGTCGTCGAACTTGAGCCGAACGGCGCCGTCCGGCCCGGGCTCGGTGACCATGGCGCCCCAGAACTTCGTGGCCATCTCGGGCCACTCGTCCTTCTTCGGGGAGTTGATGCCCAGGTAGGCAAGTGAGGTGATCATGAGTGTTCTCCTACGTCGTGAGGTGCGGGTTTTTCAGGCGAAGACGGGCGGGAGCGAGGGCTCGCCACCCAGGTCGTTGGTGGCCCACTCGACGGACACGGCCTCCGAGACGTTGCAGATGTGGCTCAGGCCGGACTGCATGTCGCGCCAGTACCGCTCGTTCGGGTAGCGCTCGTGGATGGCCTGCGCTCCGCTCATCTTGTACAGGCGGTCGACGGCGTCGACCGCGCGCCGGACGGCCCGGACACCGTTGCGTCGGGTCGTGAGCCGCTGGGTCCAGGACACGTCGCCGCCCTTCGCGACGTGGTCGTAGAGCTCGCGCATGTCGTTGAGCAGGACGGTGCGCGAGGCCGCCACGTCGGCTGACGCCTCGGCGTAGACGTTGAGCATGATCGGGTCCTTGCGGGCCACCCGGCCGTCCGCGGACACCCGCTGCTCGAGGTAGGAGCGGAACGTGTCGAGGGCGCCCTGGGCGATGCCGAGCGTGCCGGAGTTGATCGCTGCCGAGAAGACGACCGGGAACTTCAGCTGGTAGAGGGTCTTGCCGGGCTGCCGGTCCTCGTACGCACCGTTGCTCATCTTCATCGCGTCGACCACGCGGTAGTCGGGAATGAACACGTCCGTCATCCGGACGTCCTTCGATCCGGTGCCCTTGAGGCCGAGGACGTTCCACGTGTCCTCGACGATCTCGTAGTCGGTGCGTGGGATGACGAAGTGCCGGATGTCCGGAGGCATCGTGGGCTGCCCGTCGTCGCCGACGACCATGCCTCCGAGGATGACCCATTCCGAGTGATCCGTCCCCGTCGAGTAGGGCCAGGTGCCGGTGAAGAGGAAGCCGCCGTCCACCGGCTTGGCGCGACCGAAGGGTGCGTACGGTGACGCGGTCCAGGTGTCGGGGTCCTCCCCCCAGATCTCCTCCTGGACGCGCGGGTCCATCATGGCGATCTCCCACGGGTGGACGCCGACGACCCCGGTGACCCAGCCGGCGGACGGTGATGCGGCCGCGACGGTCATGGCGGCCTCCATGAACTCCACGGGGTGGGACTCGTAGCCGCCCCACTCCGTCGGCTGGTACATGCGGACGACGCCGCTGTCGCGGAGGACCTGGACGGTCCGGTCCGTGAGCATTCCGAGGTCGTCGCTGGGCGCGGCCTCGTCCTTGAGGACGGGGGCGTCCTCCTTGAGCCTGCTGATCACGTCGGTCATGAGTGGTCCTCTTCTGCGGGACGCCGGGTGGAGTCGGCGTGTCGGGTCAGTTGTTCGAGATGAAGTCGATGACGAGGCGGTTGAACTCCTCGGCGTGCTCGACCTGGGCCCAGTGCCCACAGCGGTTGAGCAGGACGGCGCGCGAGTTCGGGATGTGGGCGAGGAGCAGCAGCGTGTTCTCGTAGTGCACGACCCGGTCGTCACGACCGTGGATGAGCAGGGTGGGGATCTGGACCTTCGGCAGGTCCTCGAGCCGGAACCACTTGGCGATCGGCCCGCCCTGCGCGAAACCGTCGAGATAGTTGGTGAGGTGCACGGGGTGTGCCGTGGCGTTGGCGGCGCGCTCGGCGGCGAGCTCCGGGGTCGCGAAGCGGGCGCTGTCGAAGGTCATGACCTCCGTGAGCCGGGTCATCGACTCGACGGACGGCTCGCGGTAGGCCGCGACGAGCGTCTTCATGCCCTCGGAGAGGCCGCCTGCCGGCGAGAAGAGCTTGGGCTGGGAGCCGGAGCCGGGGCCCATCGTGATGACGTGGCTGACGCGCTCCGGAAACTCCGTCGCGAGCCGGAGCGTGGTGATGCCACCCATCGAGTTGCCGACGAACGCGGCCCTGTCGATCCGGAGCGTGTCCAGCAGGTCGACGGCCGACCGGGCGTGGTCCATATCCGAGCGGGTGACGGCATCCGACCGCCCCCAGCCGGGCATGTCGGGGGCGATGACGTGGAAGTGCTGCGCCAGGGCATCGATGTTGGCCTTGAAGTTGCTCCAACCGGTCGCGCCGGGACCCGAGCCGTGCAGCAGCACCACCGCGGGCGCGGACGGGTCGCCGGCCTCGCTGTAGTGGATGGTCCGGTTTCCGGCCCTCGCGGTGCGACTCGTGTCTTCGAACGTCAGCGCCATTGCTGCCTTCTCTCGCGTTCCTGAGTGGAGTAGTCCGGCGATGCCGGGCCACACTCTGTAGTGCTTACTACATTGAATGTAGAGGTTCAGCCGCGATCGCACAAGGCCTTGACCACAGAATCTGTTCGTCACGCTCCACGGAGCATCGGCGGGCGACGCAGGCCGGACACGGCGAGCGTCCGGCGAGACAGAGACCGAGGAGAACCGACATGCGAGCACGTGTCCGTCCGCCAGCACCTCCCGGGCTCCCACGACGTCGTCCCGGGCCCGCGCCCCCCGGGACACGGACAGGGTGCCGACCGTGAGAGCCAGGAGGAGCGGGATCGTGACGGCAGCGGTCACCGCGTCGTCACCGGCATACGACGGCGAGGACGGCGCGCGCCTGCCGGACGTCTTCCGGTGGCAAGGAGACGTCCCGTCAGTACTGGGCGCTCGCCGGGATCTCGCCGCCGAAGGCATCAAGGCCCCAGGCCAGATAGGAGGGCTCGCGGCTGTTGCAGACGTGCGTCGAGGCGACCTGCAGGTCCCGCCAGTAGCGTTCCAGCGGCGAGCCCTTCTGGATGGAGGAGGACCCCATGAGCCGGTAGAGCTCGTTGACGGCCTCGATGGCCCGGTCGGTGGCGCGCACCTGGTCGACCCGGAAGCGCAGGCGGTCCTTGACCGTGATGTCGCCACCGTTCGCCACGGTGTCGTAGAACCGGGTGATCGTCGACTGGACGTGGGTGATGCTCGCCTCCACGTCGGCCTCGGCCCGGGCGAGGGCGGCCAGGACGAAGGGATCGGCCTTCGATGCGCTGCCCTGCGAGGACACGCGGGCGGCGATGTGGTCCCAGGCCGCCCGGACCGCACCTCGGGCGATTCCGAAGGTTCCTGCCGCGATGGCGAAGGGGAACATCACACCGAACCGCATGGCGTAGAGCGCCTGGCCCGCACGCCACCGGTCGCTGTAGGTGTTGTCGCGGACGAGGACACCGTCGAGGACCCGGTGGTCCGGCACGAACACGTCAGCCATCCGCACGTCCTTGGAGCCTGTGCCGGACAGCCCCATGACGTTCCAGCTGTCGTCGACGATCTCGTAGTCCGAGCGGGGCAGGACGAAGTGCCGCACATCCGGCGGGAGCACCGGCTTGCCGTCGGCGTCCGCCACCATGCCCCCGAGAATCACCCACTCCGCGTGGTCGGTACCGGTCGAGTAGGGCCACTGACCCGTGAAGCGGTAACCACCCTCGACCGGTTGCGCCCGGCCGAACGGAGCATACGGCGATGCCACCCAGGTCTCCGGGTCCTCGCCGTAGACCTCCTTCTGGAGGCGCGGGTCGGCGATCGCGATCTCCCACGGGTGGATTCCCACGACACCGGCGATCCACCCGGCCGACGGGTGGTTCATGCCGACCGCCATCACCCAGTCCATGAAGTCGTTCGGGTGCGCCTCCAGCCCGCCGGAGTCGCCCGCCTGCAGCAGCTTCATCCCGCCTGAGGCACGCAGGATCTCGACCGTGCGGTCGGTGATCCGTCCCAGCTCGTCGCTGGGAACCGCTTCGGCGCGCAGCTCGTCGGCATGGTCGTGGATGTATCGGGTCGACTCGTGCATGGCTGGTCGCCCCCTTTCGTGATGGGTGTGTCTCGTGCGGGTGGGTCGGGCGGTCAGTCCGTCGAGGACCTGTCGCGCACGACCTTGGCGAGGGTCACGGCCACCACGAGACCGGCGCCGTAGAAGACGTTCTGGATCCAGCCGGAGAAGCCGAGCAGCTGGAGCCCGAAGATGCCCGTGGTGAGGAAGTAGATCGCGATCATCGTGCCGATCGGGTTGAACATGCCCGGGTTGACCACGGCAGTGCCGAGGAACACGGCCGCGAGCGCGGGGAGCAGGTAGGTCGCCGACGTCGAGGAGTCGAAGCCGCCGACGGTGGCGACCATGATGACGCCGGCCAGTCCAGCGAGCAGCGAGCCGGCCAGGTAGGCGCCGGCTCGGATGCGCTGGACGCGGATCCCGGCGAGACGAGACACTTCCGGGTTGGCGCCCACGAAGATCATGCTGCGACCCAGAGGGGTCCAGCCCAGGATGTAGGCGATGACGACGGCGAGCAGGATCCCGTAGTAGAAGGAGATCGGCATCCCGAGCACCTCGAGGATCGCGATCTGGCTGAGGGCCGGGCTGTTGACCGACACGATGTTGGAGCCGGAGACCATCTGCGACAGTCCGATGAGCAACGTGCCCGTGCCCAGCGTCACGACGAAGCTGGACACGTCCATGACGACGACGAAGAACGCGTTGACCGCGCCCGCGAGGAGGCAGACGGCGATCGCCACGAGACAGGACAGCCACACGTTCCAGCCGTGGATCCCGGCGAGGACCGGGACCAGCGTGGCGGCGATGCCCATGACCGACGCGATCGACAGGTCGAACTCACCCACCACCAACGTGATCATCGCCGACATCGCGAGGAAGACGAGCACCTGCTGGCTGCCGAAGATCGAGGAGAAGGCCCCCCAGGACCCGAAGCGGGTCGGCATGAGGATGTAGTAGACGAGGGCCATGACGGCCCACACGAGGACGAGGGCGTACTTGCTGGTCACCGTGTGGAGCCAGGCCGGTTCGAACCGGCTGCGCAGGGTGACCCGTCCCGGCGGGGTGCTCTGCTGCTCGGGCGCTCCGCTGTCGCTGAGAATGCGCTCGGTCAACCCGGTCTGCTCGCTCATCCGCTCGGCTGCACTGTGGGTCTTGCTGTCATTCATGGGACGGTCCTCCGGACGTCAGGGCTGACTCGGCATAGATGGCGTGCAGGACCTCGTCCGGGTCCTCCGTGGAGATCTCGCGCAGGCCGTCATGGCCGTGCACGAGGATGCGGTCGCAGACCTCGGTGAGATCCGACGGTTCGATGCTCACCAGGAGCACGCCGACGCCGCGCTGCGCTGTCTCGGTGATCGCTCGCAGGATGTCGACCCGGGCACCCACGTCGACGGCCTGCGTCGGCTCGTGCAGGACGAGAAGGTCGGGTTCGACCGAGAGCCACTTGGCGAACAGCACCTTCTGCTGGTTGCCGCCCGAGAGCTCCTTGACGAGCATCTGCGGCGAACGGGTGCGGATGCCGAGGCGACTGATGGACGACCTCGCCTGCTCCTCCTGCCAGCGTCGTCCCACGTGCCACGGGCGTCCGCGACGACGCAGGCTCGGGACGGCGATGTTGTCGCGGATGCTCAGCTCGACGGCGAGGCCCTCGAGGATCCGCTTCTCGGGGACCAGCGCGGCCCCCAGTGCCATGCAGGTCGCGACGTCCGACTGCGCCAGGTCCACACGACCCGCCGCGGTGGTGAGGACACCAGCCCCGGGCCGGAGTCCGCCCGTGATGAGCTGGGCCACCGCCTCGAAGCCCGACCCCGGAAGTCCGGTGAGCCCGACGACCTCGCCGCGCCTCACCTCGAAGGACAGGTCCTTCGAGCCTGGCAGGCGCAGGCCGTCGACCCGGGCGGCGACCTCGCTGGACCGTGGTGGACGCTCGGTCCGTACCAGGGTCTCGATGGCCTTGCCGAGCATGTGCCGCGCGAGGTCGTGCTCGGTGAGCCCCTCGGTGGCGATGCCGGCAGCTGCGACCGCACCGTCACGCAGGACGGTGACCCGGTCGGCGAGCTGGAGCACCTCGGCCAGGTTGTGGCTCACCATGAGGATCGAGGTCCCGTCGGCGACGACCCGGCGCAGCAGCCCGTGGAACCGCTGCAGCTCCTCGCGCGGCAGGGACCGGGTGGCCTCGTCGAGGATGACGAGCCCCTCCCCCGGGCGCTGGTCGCGCAGGGCGCGAGCGATCGCCACCTCTGCCCGGCGCATCGCGTTGAGAGGGCCGACCGGTGCACGCGGGGACACCGGCACGTCCAGTCGACCCAGGGCCCGGGTGGCGATGGCGTCCTGGGCCTCCCAGTCGATCTTGCGCGAGAGCCGGTGCTGGGCGAAACCGCCGATACCGATGTTCTCCGAGACGCTCAGCTGGTCGAGCAGGCCGAGGTCCTGGTGCACGACCGAGACGCCGGCGTCCGCGGCCTCGCTCCAGCGGACGGGCAGGTTCAGCTCCTGCCCGTCCACCAGAAGCGTTCCGCCGGCATCGGGCTCGTGGTAGCCCGTCAGGATCTTGACGAGGGTCGACTTGCCCGAACCGTTCTGGCCGATGAGGGCGTGGATCTCGCCCGGAGCGACGTCGAGGTCGACGTCCGTGAGGACGACGGTCGACCCGAATGTCTTCGACAGGCTCCTGGCCTCCAGCCTCATCGTGGTGGCCATGGTTACTTGACACCCCAGGCGGTGAGGAACTTCTGCTGGTACGCGCTGCCACCGAACCAGTCGTCAGTCAGGTAGGTCTTCTCGTCGAGGGTGAGGTCGCCGACGTTGTCCTTCGTGAAGGCGCGCGTCACGAAGTCGTCGCCCTTCTCGACCTCCTGGCCGGCGAGCAGCTGGACCATCGCGTTGGAGAACTTCCATCCCTCGAAGAGCACCGGCGTCCCGAGGTCGCTGGCCTGCTGACCGTCCTTGATGCGCTGCAGACCGGCGAGGTCCGAGCTGCCGGAGTGGACCTTGACCTTGCCGGCGAACTTGGCGCTCTGGATGCCCTGGAGCACCGGGGGGACGAAGCTGTCCACCGGCACGATCACCGCGTTGGTGTCCGGGTTCGACACGAGCGCAGCGCTGATCGACGTGGCGAGCTTGTCGACGTTGGCCGTGGTGAACTCCGTGGTGGCGACGCCACAGCTCGGGCACAGCTCCTTGAACTTCTCGATGCCCTTGGCGCTCGCGTCGGTCGTCGTCGTCGAGTCCATCAGGCGGACCCACAGGGCCTTCGTCTCGGCGCCGCCCTCGGCGATGGCGGCCTGCGACATCGCCTCGTGCAGCGCGGTGACTCGGGCGGTGTTGTCGTAGAAGGCCAGGTTGGCGTCGGCCGCCCGGCCACCCGACGGCGCGACGCCGCCGACGATGACCTTGACACCCTTGGCCGCGAGCGCGTCGAACGCGGGGCCGGCCATCTGGTAGTCCACGAAGGCGCTGATGACGCCGTCGACCTTCTCGTCGCCGGCGGACTTGAGGCAGTCCGCGACAGCGGTCGGGTTGAACTTGCCGTCACAGATCTTGACCTCGGCGCCCGCGGCACCGAGCGCCTGCTGGACACCGACACCGACGGCGTGGATGACGGGGATCTGGTCACCCAGGGCCACGTACGTGAACTTCTTGCCGGTGAGGTCGGCCGGCGCGGCGATCTTGGTGACCTCCGGCCACTCGGGCGTCTTGGCCCAGGCGGCCATCGAGTCCTTGGCCGTCTGGATCCCTGCGGCGCTGTCGGAGCTGGCACCCGCGCTGACGGGGGCCACCTCCTTCTCGCCGGCACCACAGGCGGCCAGGAGGGACGCGGCGAGGGTGCTCGCTGCAAGGATCCGCACGGTGCGGGATCGGTGGGGGGAACGAGACATGGGGCGGCTCCTTTGCCGTACGTGGTCCTGCCGGGTCGGCGCCATGGCGAGGCACAACCTCAGTCGTGCCCGGCCATGTAATGCTTACTACAGAGAAGCAGAGTTCCTAGTCGTGTGCAAGGCTTTTCGGAGAAATATCGTGGAGCAGTCACTACGCGTGTCACACCATGGTGTGCGTCATGCTTCCGATCCCCTCCACCCAGGTCCTCAGGACCTGACCCCGCTGCAGGAAGCGGGGCGGGCTCATGCCCATCCCGACTCCGTCGGGTGTGCCGGTGAAGATGAGGTCCCCCGGTCGCAGGACGAGCACGGAGGACAGCTCACTGATCGAACGGGAGATGGAGAAGATCAGGCCGGCAGTGGTGCCGGACTGGACGACCTCCCCGTCCACGCTGCACCCGAGCCGCAGGTCGTCAGGGTCGGCGAGCTCGTCCAGCGAGACCACCCACGGGCCGATCGGCGCAAAGCCCGGATACGACTTGGCCAGCCCGAACTGGGGCGCCGGGCCGGCGAACTGCCGGGTCCGCTCCGAGAGGTCCTGCCCGACCGTCAGGCCGGCTAGGTGGTCGAACACTTCCGACTCCGCGACGTGGTGCATCGGCGTGCCCACGACGGCGACGACCTCGACCTCCCAGTCCACGGTTCCTTCCGGGAGGCGGACCTCCCCCTGCGCCCCCGTGACGGACGACGGGAACTTCGCGAAGACGGGCGGCAGCTCGGTGGGCGGCTCGAACCCCGTCTCCCTCGCGTGCTCCGCGTAGTTGAGGCCGATGGCGATGATCGCCCCGGGCACCGGCACTGGCGCGTCGAGCGCCAGGGCCTCCACCGGCTCTGCGCCTCCCCCGTCCAGTCCCGCGACGAACGAGCGGATCTCCCGGTGACGGGCCCACATCTCCATGGGGTCGGACGAGAAGTGGCCGCCACTGGCTCGCTCGAGGTCCCAGCCCGCCGTGTCGCCGTGGAGGACGAAGGCGCGGCCACCCCGGTTCGCGAACCTCATGGAGTCACCGCCCCCAGATCCCGCAGGATTCCCGGCACGGTGGCGCGACCGACCTCCGTGAGCTCGTGCCCCCACAGCGACGGTCGGTCGTTCGTCGCCGCGATCCAGGTCAGGTCGTCGACCACGATGCCGCCGTGGCCGTACTCGATCTGGAACGACGACGGCGTCAACATGTAGAAGGAGGTCATGAGGTCGTTCGTGTGCCGGCCCAGCCCTCGGAGCACCGGCACTCCGGCCTGCTTGGCAAGGTCGAGCCCGGTGCCGACATCGTCCAGGCTTGCCACCTCGAGCATGAGGTGGTTGAGACCGACCTTCCCCGGCACCTGCGCCACGGCCAAGGAGTGGTGACGGCCGTTGCAGTGGTAGAACCGGACTTTCATGTGGTCCTCGTCGACCCGGTCCGACAGGGTGAAGCCGAGCACGCCACCGTAGAACGCGTCCGCCTCGGCGAGGTCAGGAAGGATGAGCACGACGCCCCAGCCCGAAGTCATCGGCGACGAAGCCCGACAGCTGACGCCCCGGCCAGAAGGTCCCCGGTCGGCGGTGCTGGCCGGAGACGAGCTCGTGTCGGGTCCCCCAGGGGTCGGTCACCCAGAACATCTGTGCCACCGCGCGGTCGGCGCACTCCTGGGCCGTCCCCTCCATGGCTTCGAGCCCGGCGAGCCGCAGCCGCGTCACGTAGGCCGCGAGCTCCGCCTCGTTGGCGAAGGACCAGCCGCAGTAGAGCAGCTCGTCGCGCTTCCCGGGTCGGATCGTGATCCGGTGCACCGCGTCGTCGACGCGCAGGCGCACTGCTCCGTCGGCGCCACGCGAGGCGAGCTGGCAGCCGAGCACCTCGGGTCCGAAGGTGAGCCACTCCTCGTGGCGAGGTGAGGCGACGCCGATGTAGGCAAGTTCCCTGATCATGGGTGATCCCTTCGTCCCCGACGCGCCGTGGTCGAGATTCTCTGTAGTGGTCACAACAGAGCCTGCACCGACTGCGCCGATGCTTCAACACTCTGCTCACACTCTGAACCGCCTCTGATCTCAGCGGCTAGGACCGCCCTTGTCCCGCCCAGGTATGGACGCCTACTCTGTAGTGGTTGCTTTAGACAAGCGAGAATAAAGAGAGGTTGTGTCCTCCATGGCCACCGTCACCAGCACCGACGTCCAGCTCCGCGACGTCACCTACCGCGTCCACTCCACCGGGGAAGTCAGCTCCTCAGCCCTGCTGTTTCTCCACGGCTCCGGACCCGGTGCCACCGGGACCTCGAACTGGAAGGCGGTCATCGAGGAGCTGGGCGAGCGCTACTACTGCCTCGCGCCCGACATGATCGGCTTCGGCGACTCGGAGCACCCGGAGAACCCCCCGTCAGGCATGAAGGCCTTCAACCTGCTCCAGGCCGAGACACTCTGGGAGCTGCTCGACAGCCTCGGGGTGCAGGAGGCCCACTTGGTCGGCAACTCGATGGGCGGCATGATCTCGATCCGCATGGCCCTCTCGCAGCCGGACCGCGTCCAGACGATGTTGCTCATGGGATCGGGGGGTGCGCCTGACCTGCCCATCACGCCGGGTCTGCAGCACCTGCGCACGTTCTACGCGAACCCGACGCCCGACTCACTCAGGGCCCTGCTCGAGTCGTTCGTCTTCGACATGGACACCCTCACCGGCGTCGTCGACCGGGTGGTCGAGGAGCGGATGCCCTACGTCGAGCGCGATGACGTGCGTCGCTCGCACGCGGCCATGTTCGACCCGAAGGCCGGTCCCCCCGCCTTCACGGACGACGAGCTCAGGTCGCTGCCGCACAAGACCCTGTGCGTCCACGGTCGTGACGACATCATCGTCCCCGTCCAGTCCAGCACCTACCTCGCGCAGACCATGCCGGACGCGACCCTGCACATCATCCCCAAGAGCGGGCACTGGACGCAGATCGAGGCCCACGACACATTCGTCTTCCTCCTCGAGAGCCTCATCGCCGGCAAGTTCTGAACCGGCGACGCCGACAGCCAGACATCCGCACGAAGGGCCCGGCACCCTCGTCCATGACGAGAGTGCCGGGCCCTTCGTGATCCGTCGAATCAGTCGAGCACCGCGATGCGGGCGCCCTTCACTGCCCCCACCCAGATGCTGTCGCCCACCGGCGCGGCGACCGTGGGTGCTCGGAAGTTCGCGGGGTCCCCGGCATAGAGGGTGCGCGAGGTCATCCTCTTCGGGTCGACCGCGATGACGTGGAGTCCGGTCGGGCAGTTGGCGAGGTCATTGGCCTGGCACGCGATGACGTTGGCAGCGACGTAGTCCTGACCGGTCACCAGGACCTCCCCCTGGCGAGACAGCCGCAGGTTGTCGGGCAGGAACGGCACGGCAACGCTGGCGCGGCCGATGGCCGAGGTCGCGGCGGCCCGGCTCCGGTCGAGCGGGATCCGGTGGACCATGCGGGCACCCCATTCCGCGACGAATGCGGTGCGCCCGTCACGAGTCACGACGACGCCGTTCGGGCCCGCCAGAGCCGAGTCCTCCACGACGCTCCAGCCCGCCGCGAGGTCCCATCGCATCAGGTTGCCACTGGGCGTGTCGCTGAAGATCTGCGAGAACGGGTCCGACTTCGTCGGGTTGAAGAAGTTCGTCACGACGAACCCGTCGCCGCCGGGCAGGGGTGCCACACCGTTGGCGAAGGTGCCAGCAGGCATCGTGACGCACCCGGTCCAGGTGAGGTCGACACCGTTGCGTACGTCGAGCCGGAAGATCTCGACTCCCTCGCGGCCCCCGTGGTTGACGACGTAGAGGTCGTAGGCGCCGTCCGCGCGCGCCTCGAGGTTGATCCCGTGCGGGGATGCGATCGCGGGGTTGGGAGCGCCGGGGCACGACGGGAAGCGCGCCTGGTCCCACTCCACGCCCCAGGCCCGGTCGGGCCAGATCTCGGTGACTGCGCGCGAGGCGGCGTCGATCGCGTAGAGGTGGCCCACGCTGCTCGTGGACAGCGGGTCGTCCGACAGGCCGCTGACGATGGCGACTCCCGAGTCCGGAACCTCGATGATGTCCTCGGGGCTGGTGGGCCCGGAGACGAAGTCCTGCAGGGCGACTGCCGGCGTGGGGGCCTTCGGAGCGGCCCCGGCTGCCCCGGCGGTCGCGACGAGCGCGGCCCCCAGAGTGGCGCCGACGGCCAGCCGGGTGAGGGCGGATCTGGTCATGGTCATGGAAGAGCAACCTCCGTGGGTGCGTCAGTGAACCCCGCCGGAGCGGCGGACCGCCGGTGCGAACGCATCGACGTCGCCAACCTAACGCGCTCCATGTAGCGACCAGTACAGTCTTGATCCGATTCTCACGCTTCGGACGCCGACGTCGCGCAAGGCATTCTGGCCATTGTGTCGCGATTCAACTCATGTCATCCTCGTAGTGCTTGATACAGAGGCTTGAACCGCGACGGTCGGTCTGGCGCAACCGCCCCGGCCCTCTTCCGTACGCGTCTCGCAAGATCAAAGGAGATCTCGCCATGTGCACCAGCTGCCTTCCCGACGACGTCAACGCCGCCCTCGACGAGGCGGTGCCCCACCAGACCGCGCGTCCCGACCAGCCGGCTCGGGGGCTGGCACGCCGCGCCCTGCTGCACGGTGGTCTCGGCGCAGCATCGGCCTTCGGCCTCACGGTTGCAGCCACCTCCCCCGCGCGTGCTGCGACCACGGGATCGCGTCAGGTCCGCGGCAACGCGCGAACCAAGGCGGTCCTGGTGGGTACGGCAGGTGGTCCCATCTGGCGACAGGCAGCCGGACGACGGGGTATCTGCACGGTGGTCGAGGTGGACGGCGCACGCTATCTCGTCGACGCCGGCCACGGCGCCGCGGCCGGGCTGTTCGAAGCCGGCATGATCGGCGGCGCCGACGGCAAGAACGACCTCACCGCCTTCCGCGCAGGGTTCCTCACGCACCTGCACTCCGACCACGTCACCGACCTGTCGACCTTCCTCGTCCAGGGCTTCATCGCTGGCGGGCTGGGCACGAACGGGGCACCGTTCCGGCTGTTGGGTCCGGGTGACCGCGGCGCCCTTCCCTCGGTCTTCCCACCCAGCCGTCCGACGCCCGACGTCTTCAACCCGAGCGACCCCACGCCGGGGACCGCCTCCATGGTGGGACACCTGCTGCGCGCGTTCGGTACGGACATCAACGACCGCATCTTCGACGCCGGGTCTCCCCTGATCGACAGGGTCGTGCAGGCCGAAGACATCGTTCTCCCCACCGGACTGATCGTCGGTCACGACGGCCCCCCGCCAGCCATGCGCCCGTTCCGGATCCACGAGGACGACCGGGTCGAAGTCCTGGCCACCCTGGTGGACCACGGCCAGATGACCCCCTCCTACGCCTACCGCTTCAACTCCGCCCACGGCTCCGTGGTGATCTCCGGGGACACCACCCTGTCGCCAAACCTGCTGGAGCTCGCGGACGGGTGCGACGTGCTCCTCCACGAGGTCATCGACTACGACACCATCGTCGCCAGCATCGACGGCTTGCCTGTCTCGGAGGAGATCAAGGAAGCCTTCCGTAACCACATGTTCGGCGCCCACACGACCGAGGCCCAGCTGGGGGAGCTCATCCGCAGCATCGATGTGAAGACCCTCGTGCTGCACCATGTCGTACCGGGAGACATCGCGAACGGGGGTTGGGGTCGGGTGTCCAACCGCCTGGGCCGCATCGGGCGTACTGCGGTGGTTGCCGGCGAGGACAACATGGTCGTGGGCGCGAGCTGACGACAGGGTCCGCCGTGGATGCGCCGCGGAGCCCCCACACCACGCCGTCGGTCAACCGCCGTGGCTATGGTCAGTTCCACGCCCGGGCCGTTCGGCACGGCGCCGGAGCCACCGAAGGAGAAGACGCATGACCACGTGGACCGAGGACTCTGTCGCGACCGAGCTGCTCGCGTGCGAGGCGGAGCGCCGCGACCGCGTGAAGTTCACGGACGAGTGGCCTGAGCTGGACGTCGCAACGGGATACCGCATCCAGGCAGAGACCCTGCGACGCAGGCTCGCCCGGGGCGAACAGATCACCGGCGTCAAGCTGGGCCTGACCAGCAGGGCGAAGCAGGAACGCATGGGCGTGGACACTCCCCTGGTGGCCTGGCTGACCGACGCCATGGTGCTGGAAGAGGGTGAACCCGTCCCGCAGCATGCACTCATCCGCCCCCGCATCGAGCCCGAGATCGTCTTCGTGATGCGCGACCGGCTCGAAGGGCCGGGCGTCACCGCGGAGCAGGCCCTGGCCGCGGTCGCAGAGGTCCGAGGAGGAGCGGAAGTGATCGACAGCCGCTACCGCGACTTCAGGTTCACCGCCGGCGACGTCCTTGCAGACAACGCCTCGTCGGGTGCCTACCTCGTGGGTGGCGTGGCGCTCGACCCGAGCGCGCTCGACCTGGCCGCCGAGGCGGTGGAGGTCATCGTGGACGGTCAGGCCGTGCACACGGCCACAGGCGCCGACGTCATGGGTCATCCAGCCGAGGCTCTGGCCATGGCGGTCAACGACCTCGCCGATCGCGGGATCGCCATGGAGGCCGGCTGGGTGGTGCTCACCGGCGGCATGTCGGACGCGGTCAACGCCACCCCCGGCACGACGGTGACCTGTCGCTTCGCCACGCTGGGTGACGTCGTCCTTGCATGCGGGCGCCCGGACTGATGCCCCTCGTCGACGTCACCCTGGTCGAGGGCCGCACTCCCACCCAGCTGCGTGCGCTCGTCACCGCCCTGACGGACGCGGTCGTCACGGCCATCGAAGCGCCCCGCGACAGCGTGCGCGTCGTCCTCAGGGAGGTGCCCACGACGCACTGGGCCGCCGGGGACGTGACGGTCGCCGAGCGCCCCTCCCCATCCGACGCCGTACCCGACCAGGCCTCGGGCGGCGGGACCGCCACCTGAGCCCTCCCAGTTCTTCGGCCGGATGATCCGGGGGGAAGGAGACGACCCGTCCGACGGCACCGATCCGACACCTCCCACGGCGGGCGTGCGCGCGCAGCGAACGCTGATCCTGTCCTCGAGATGCTGGTGGCCGCCTGGCTCAGCACCGTGGCACCCGTGGCTGCCATCACCCACGCCGTGCTCCCTGGCCACGTCGGACGCGGCCGCCACTGGCCTTCGCCGTCAGAACGCTGGACCCGCCCGATCGCCGCCTGCAGGTTCGAGCATGATCGCCCCGGCACCTGGGGACGCGGCGCGGAACCGGTTGGACCCGCAGGAGGACGGCGGCCGCTCAGCCGGCGCGACCGGCCGTCTGGTGTCGATCGTCCAGGCGCTGCATGCGCAGCGGTCCCCTCAACAGCGTGAGGACCAGTGCAACGACGAAGAGGGTCACGCCAGCGCCGAGCACCGTGGCCCGGGGACCGAACCGGTCAGACAGGAAACCCTGTGCAAGGGCGCCTATGGGAAAGCACCCGGTGTACGCCATGATCCTCACGGCGAGCACCCGACCGCGCAGCTCGTCGGCCACGATGATCTGGACGGCGGTGTTGGTCGACGAGATGGTGACGAGCAGCGCCCATCCGACGACGACGAGCGCGACGGCGCCCCCGACGGGTCCGGGCACCAGGGCGAAGGCTGCCAGCCCCAACGCCTGGCCGATCAGCCCGACCTGTGTCAGGCGGGACCGGCGCAGCACGTGGCTCCATCCGGCGAGGACCGGGGCGGCCAGGAGCGCTCCCACACCCAGTGCTGCGTTGAGCAGGCCCAAGGTCCCCGGTCCCACGTCGTAGACGCTCCCGGCGAAGACCACGGTGAACTGGAAGATCGGGTTCACCAGCAGGCCGACGGCGATGGCGACGAGCAGTCCCATCAGAATTCCCGGTTCCCCACGGATGTAGCGCAGGGCCGCTCGAAACTGCCGGAACACGGGTGCGGGGTCTCTGGGCCTCATTTGGCTGCGCACCCGAAGCAGCACCAGGGCCAGGAGCACCGCGAGGAACGACAGCGCATTGAGCAGCAGGGCCCAGCTGGGCCCGACAGTCGCCAGGATCAGACCGGCGATGGCGGGTCCCAGGGAGCGAGCCGCATTGAACTGCAGCGAGTTCAGGGCGACCGCGGAGTCGAGGTCGGAACGCGGGACGAGGTCGTTCACGAACGCCTGCCAGCTCGGCATGTTGATGCCTTGGAAGACCCCGCCGAGGCCGACAAGGGCCATCACCACCAGCGGCTCACGCAGCCCTGCCACCCAGAAGGCCCACAGCAGCAGGGCGCTCAGCGCCATCCCGGACTGCGTCACGAGCAGAACCCTGCGCCGGTCGTGCCGATCGGCAAGGACCCCGCCCCACGGGCCCAGGGCGATGTTCGGGACGAACTGGAACGCGCTGACGAGGCCCACCCACAGGGCGCTGCCGGTCATGCCGTAGATGACGAAGGGCACCGTGAGATTCGACAGCCAGCCACCGGTGTTGGACGTGATGGCCCCCACCCAGAACACGGCGTAGTCGCGGTGCCTGAAGGCACGCATCGCGTGACGCAGTCCGTGGGCGGGGACCTTCGCCAACGGTTCGACCGCGCCGACCGCGGCCGGGGGGTTCGTCGGTGCAGAGCCCGGAACCATGCCAGCACCCGTCTCGCTCGCACCCGCGTCCTGCGGTTCCGGGGATGCGTGTCCTCGTCGCGTCACCGCCCCTGCCACTGCGGCTCACGCCGCTCCAAGAATGCGCGAGCGCCCTCCTTCTGGTCCTCGGAGAGGTACACGTCGGGGCCTGCGTCGAGCCTGATCGCCGCCAGCGGGGACATCCCTGCCGTCTTGCGGTACGTCAGCTTGAGCCGCTGCAAGGAGAGGGGAGCCGACGACACGATGTCGTCGAGCAGCGCCGTGGCTGCGGCCTCGAGCTGGTCTGCGGGCACGACCCGGTTGAGCACACCCCAGCGGTCGAGCTCGCCGGCACTGATCCGCCGACCAGTGTACAGCCACTCCATGGCGATGGCGGGCGGCACGGTGACGGGCAGCAGCACCGACGCGAAGTGGGCACCTCGACCCCGTTTGGCCTCCGGGACACCGAAGACGGCATCCTCGGTCGCAACGCGGAGGTCGCAGGACAGCGCGAGCTCGAACCCACCCGCCATGGCCGGTCCGTTGACGATGGCGAGCGTGGGCTTGCGAGAGTCGATCATCACCTCCATGAGGCTGCGGCGGTTGTTGTGCAGCGGTCCGTAGAAGGGTCGGCCCGCTGCAGCGAGGTCACGGGCGTCCTTGAGGTCAGCACCCGAACAGAACGCCGAACCAGCTCCGGTGATCGCGATCGCGAACACCTCGGGATCATGGTCAGCCGCGATGACCTCGTCGACGAGACGGTCGTTGAGGTCGCGGTTCAGCGCGTTGCGCACGTCGGGCCGGTTGAGCGTGAGCAGCCGGACGCGGCCCCGGTCCTCGACCCTGAGGATGTCATCTGTCATGGGTGGTCCTTGTCGTCGTGTCGCACGGTCCCATCAGGAAGGGTAGGCGGGGAGATCGCGCCGCACGGTCACCCACTGCAGCTCGGTGAAAGCCTCAAGGTTGGACTGCACGCCACCGTGCTTCCCGCCCGATCCCGACTCCCCCAGGCCACCGAAGGGAGCGGTCGGCTCGTCGTTGATGGTCTGGTCGTTGATGTGCACGGACCCGGTGGACACACGGTCTGCGAGGTCCAGTCCGGCCATGACATCGCGGGTGATGATGCCGAGGGACAGGCCGTACGGCGAGTCTGCCGCGAGCGACGCCGCCTCGTCGGAGTCGGCGAAGGAGACCACCGGCGCAACCGGACCGAAGACCTCGGACGCGTAGGCGGGAGCATCGAGCGGGGTGTGGCCGAGGACGGTCGGGCGATAGAACAAGCCGTCGTAGGTGCCGCCCGCGAGCAGGTCTGCGCCGGCACCGACCGACGCGGTGACCAGGGTGTGGACGCGGTCCCGCTGGCCCGAGTCGATGAGCGGGCCGTAGCCGACGCCGGGACCGAGGGGGTCGCCCACGACGGTGGCCTCGGCGATCCGGGTGAGCTCGGCGAGGTAGTCGTCGACGAGGGACTCATGGACCAGGTGCCGACCGCTGGCCATGCAGATCTGGCCGGCGTGCCGGAACGACCCGAAGGCACCGGCGGCGGCGGCCTTGGCCACGTCCGCGTCGTGCAGGACCACGAGGGCGGAGTTGCCACCGAGCTCCAGGTGGACCCGCTTGAAGCGGGCAGCGGCCGCAAGAGCGATCGCGCGGCCCGCACCCGTCGAACCGGTGAACGCGATGACCGGCACTCGGGGGTGTTCCACGACGGCCTGACCGACCTCGGCGCCACCCGGCAGCACGTGCAACAGCCCCGCCGGCAGACCGGCCTCCTCGAAGATGCGGGCGATGAGCACCCCACCACTCACCGCGGTTCGCGGGTCCGGCTTGAGGACGACCGCGTTGCCGAGCGCCAGGGCCGGGGCCACGGCGCGGATCGCCAGCACCAGCGGTGCGTTGAACGGGGCGATGACACCGACGACTCCCACGGGCCGTCGACGCGCCAACGACAGCCGTGGGGCTCCCGAGCGGAGCAGCTCTCCGTAGGGTGCGCTGGCCAGGCCGGCCGCCTCGTAGCACTCCTGCGCGGCCACGGACTGGGCCCGCTCCGCCATGGCCAACGGCGCGCCCGATTCACGAGCCGTCCACTCCGCGGCCTCGGCAGCGTGCTCCTCGAAGAGTGCACCGGCACGCCGCAGGACCACGGCGCGTGCGTCGTACGCGAGGGCCGACCAGGCACGCTGCGCCGCCAGGGCGGTCTCGACGGCGTGCGACACCGCGTCCGCATCGGCCAGGCCGGTGCTCTCCAGCAGCTCCCCGGTCGCCTTGTCCGTGACGGCTCCCTGCGAGCCGGAGACCTGCCAGCCGTTGCTGAAGTACCTGCCCGACCAGCGAGAGCCCGAGAGCAGCTGCTCGCTCACGCCGTCACCTGGTCCACGGCGTTGGACTCGACCACTCCCCCGTCGACGAGCTCGTCCACCTCTTCGGCGGTGAAGCCCAGCTCGTGGAGCAGCTCCGCGCTGTGCTGACCGAGCTGCGGCGGAGGACACTGGTGCGGCAGGTACTCCCCGTCGAAGGTCACCGGGAGGTTGACGACCTCCAGCTCCGGCACCCGTGGATGGGGCAGCGACGTCACCAGACCCACGGCCTGCACCTGCGGGTCGGAGGCCACCTCGTGCACCGGCCTCACCGGCGCACTGGGCACACCTGCCTTCGCCAGCCGCTCGAGGAGGTCGTCGGCCTCGAAGGTCCGCGTGACCTCGGAGACCGCCTCGTTGACCTCGCTCCGGCGCTCGGCCCGCTCGATGTTGGAACCGAAGCCGGGACGCTCGAGCAGGTCGGGGGCATCGAGCGCCGAGACGAGGCGCACCCACAACGCCTGGTTGCCTGCCGAGATGAAGACGTACCCGACCCTGGCGGGGAAGGCGCCGTACGGCACCACACCAGCGTGGCCGGACCCCAGGTTGCGCGGCGGGGGGTTGCCGGCTCTCGATCCCATGACCTTCTGGTCCACCCAGGAGACGGCCGTCTGCAGCAGCGAGACCTCCACGTGACTGCCTTCACCGGTGCGGTCCCTCCGCCGCAGGGCGTCGAGGATGCCGATGACGGCCCACATCCCCGTGCCCTTGTCGAGGATCGACAGGGGCACCCGGCTCGGAGGACCCTGGCCCGTGTCGAGCATGCTGACGATTCCCGAGTAGGCCTGCAGGAGGGGGTCGTATGCCGGTTCCTGGGCTCGCGGGCCCACGGAACCGAAGCCACTCATCTCGCAGTAGATGAGCCCGGGGTTGATCTCCTTGAGCCGCTCGAGGTCGAAGCCCGCCTTGGCCAGCGCGCCCGGGCGCAGGTTCTGCACCAGGACGTCCGCGCTGCGCAGGAGCCGCTCGAGCACCTGCACCCCGCGGTCGTCCTTGAAGTCGAGAGCCAGGCTCTTCTTGTTGCGGTTCAGACCGAGGAAGGCCATCGGCTCGGTGCCCCAGTACGGCGGGGCCCAGCCCCGGGTGTCGTCCCCGGTGCCGACCCGCTCAACCTTGATCACCTCGGCGCCGAGGTCACCGAGGATCTGCCCCGTGGTCGGCCCCGCGACGCTGGTGCCGAGCTCGACCACGCGAAGCCCGTCGAGCGAGCCTGGGGTGGTTCCGGTCGGGATCTGGCTCTCCATGGTGCTCTCTCTCGTCGTCATGACTCGTCCTCGTGGCCGGCGTCCTGCGGCCCGCTGCTGCCGTTGATCCATGCGCGTTCGGCGTCGTCGCGGGCCGTCGACGTGATGGGGCTGCGCCACGGGCTCGGACATCCGGCATACGTCGAGGGGCCGAGCCGGAAGTGCTGGGCCTGCTCCTCGGTCTCGACCAGCGGCATGTCCATCGCGTAGAGCGCGTCACCGGTCGGACGCGGTCCAGCCTTGCTGACCTTGCCGTGCAGCGGATGGCCGACGACCTCCTCGGCGACGTGCGCGGCCTCGATGAGCCTTGCCAGGTCGATACCGGTGTCGACCCCCTCCGACTCCAGCAGGTCGACGAGGTCCTCGGTCGGGATCATCTTGGTCGCGCGGCCGTTGCCGCAGTAGGGGCACCCGCCCATTCCGCCGATGGAGGAGTCCAGGACGAGGGTGTGCTCCGACCCCAGGGCTCGCAGGGCCATGTAGGCCGACGTCAGGGCGCTGCCCCGACCGTCATGCAGGTGGAGGTGGACGGTCCGGACCTCCGGCCAGTCGCGCCGGATGGCACGGATCTGGTCGTCGACGGCCCCGGGCGTGTTCCAGCTCATCGGGTCGCCGAGCCAGACGGTGCGCGGGGTGAGGCCCGCGCGCTGCCAGGCGTGCATCTGCAGGCCGATCATCTCGTTGCGCTGCTCCTGCGTGAACCGGCCGAGCCAGTTGGAGCCCCACGCGGCGTTGACGGCGACGACGGCCTCGCGCACCCCACGCGCCAGCGCGGCTTCCACGGTGCGAGGCACGGCGGCGATCTCGTCGGCCTGGGTGCGGGCGGTGTTGCGCTGGACGAAGACGTCGCACAGGTGGATCGTCGTGCGTGCCGTGGCTTCCTGGGGCGACAGGGGCGGCACGTGCTGCGCACGGCGCTCGGCGCCCTTCTGGTTCAGCGCGAGCGCCGTGTAGCGCACACCGGGCACCGGTGTGAAGCCCTCGACGACCCGATCGATGTGCTCCATCTGCGGAACCCACCGGGGGCTGACGAACGAGCCCACCTGGATGGTGCGGAGCCCCGTCGCGGAGAGTGCGTCGAGCAACCGGATCTTGGCCTCGACGGTGATGTCGGCGCTCTCGATCTGCATGCCTTCGCGCATGCCCTCCTCGATGATCTCGACGCTCGGGAGCCCACTCATGCCTGCCCTCCCGGTGTCCTCGTCGCCTCCGGGGCGGAGAGGAGGTCCTGCAGGCCACCGAGGTCACCGCCGGTCCAGAGCCTGTCCAGCTCGGCCAGCAGTCGGCGGGTCGGCTCCGGCGCCCACCCCGCGGAGGCGAAGGCGTCGACAGCCTTGTCCTCGAGGTCACGGGTGCTCATCGGGTTGCGCGCGTCTCCCCGGCTCACGTCGACGCGCCGCGTGTGGACCCGACCGCTGTGCGTGTGGATCGTCACCACGGTGAACGGCTCGGTCGAGCCTGCCGCATCCGGGTCGAGTCCTTCACGGACCACCACGGCGTCGACCACCGGGCGCAGGGAGGGGTCGAGCACGGCCTCGTCGGTGAAGTCGGCGAGCCGCACGTGTCCTGAGCGCAGGGCCCGGGCCACCGTGTAGGGCAGGCTGAACTTCCCCTCCAGGCCGGTGCGGGGAAGGTGCGTCAGCAGCGGCCTGAGACCGCCCCGGTGCACGGTGACCTCGATGGACGCGACGTCGTCCGGGTCGAGGGTGGTCCGCAGGTCGAGGACCGCGTCGATGGCGCGGTGCGTGGCGTAGCACGACGGAAAGCGCTTGATCACCCAGTCCTCACGCCAGGTTCCCTCCCAGCGGTGCAGGTGCTCGCCCAGCCGGCTCAACCGGACGGGGTCCGTGTCACCGAAGAGGGCGAAGAACCCCCCCGGGGACTCGAGCTGGGTGTCGCGGGCGGTGAATCCCCGCTGGGCCAGCGCGATCGCGGTGACGGCGTCGCGTGCGGCCAGGCCGGCGTGCAGCGGCTTGGTCATCGTGCCGAAGTTGGCCAGGCTGCCCGACGCCATGGAGGCGGCCAGCCCGAGGGCGTGGCGCGTCGCCCCGGTCCCGAGCCCCGTCAGGGTGGCGAGGGCGGCGGTCGCGGCCAGCCGCCCGGTCGTGGAGGTGTTGTGCCATCCCCTGCCGTAGTGCACCTCGAGCGGCAGTACCTCCGACACCGCTCGGAAGACCGCCGACCCCACTGCGTAGGCCGAGGCGAAGACATCCGTCGTCGCGCCCGTCTGAGCAGCCTGCGCGACGAGGGCGGGAAGCAGCACCGCGGCGGGGTGCATCGGCATGGTCGGTGAGGCGTCGTCCCAGTCGAGGGCGTGCGCGGCCGTGCCGTTGACCAGGGCTGCGGCCGAGGCACCCACGGTCAGGGATGACCCCCAGAGCCGACACGCCCCCGGGGCCGGCTCCGCCTCGAGCAGGTCGAGGAGAGCGCGCACCGCCGGCGTGTCCATCCCGGCGACGCTGACTGCGACGGTGTCCACCAGGGTCGTGAGCACGTCCGGGGCCTGGCCGGCTCCGGCTCGTCGCCCGACGGCGCCCGCGGCGAAGGCAGCAATGTCGTGCGTCGCCCCAGCGTCCGCCGAGGCCGGCTCGACGTCGAGATCACCGGCCGCGCGTCCCGGGTCGGTGGTCGGAGTGGTTGTCGTCCCCATCGCTCAGAAGCTCTTCGGCATGCCCAGGTCGCGGTGCGCGATGCCCGCGAGGACGAGGTTGGTGGAGATCGGCGCGATCATCGGGCCCCGAGCGGCACGGAACTTCTGCTCGATGCCGTACTCGGAGGCGAGGCCCGCCCCTCCGAAGGTGTCCATGGCCGCGTTCGCGGCATTCCACAGCGCCTTGGAGGACAGCAGCTTCGCGGTGTTGGCGTAGAAGCCGTCGCGGCTGCCGGCCTGGAACACCTCGGCCGCGTGCCAGCGCATGAGGCTCGCCGCGCGCAGCTCGGTGAAGGCCGTGGCGAGCGGGAACTGGATGCCTTGGTTCATCCCGATCGGGCGACCGAACACCTCACGCTCCTTGGCGTACTGCACGGCGCGGTCCATGAAGTACAGACCCGACCCGATGTACTCGCTCGACACGAGGAGGCGCTCCGCGTTCATTCCCGAGAGGATGACCTTGAAGCCCTTGCCCTCCTCCCCTATCCGGTTCTGCACCGGGACGCGAAGGTTGGTGATGGACAGCTGGTTCGTGTGGTGACCGGACATGACCTTGATCGGGCGGTACTCGATCTGGCCGTTCTCCTTGGCCTCCCGCACGTCGACCAGCAGCACGGTCATGCCGTCGGTCTTCTTCTGCACGTCCTCGTACTTCTCCGTCCGCACGAGCAGGAGCATGAGGTCGGTCTGGTGGAACCGCGACGTGTAGATCTTGCCGCCGTTGACGACGTACTCGTCGCCGTCACGGGCCGCGAACGTCCGGATACGGGTGGTGTCGGTGCCGGCGTCGGGCTCGGTGATCCCGAACGACTGCAGGCGCAGACCATCGTTCGCGATCTGCGGCAGCCACTGCTGCTTCTGCTCGTCACTCCCGTGTCGCAGGATGGCGCCCATCTGGTACATCTGCGCGTGGATCGCGCCGGCGTTGCCGCCCCAGCGGTTGAGGGTCTCGAGGAAGAGCGCAGCGTCCGGGATGGAGCCGCCCCCGCCCCCGTACTCCTCGGGGATGAGCAGCGAGAGCCAGCCTCCGTCGGTGAGCTCCTTGACCCACTCCGCGGGGTAGCGGCCGTCCTCCTCGACGTCGATCCAGTACTGCATGTCGTACTTCCTGGCGATGTCCGAGACGGTGTCGCGCAACGCCTCCTGGTCTTCGGTGAGGAAGTCCTCGGCGAGCCAGTCCTGGGCCATGGCGGCCTCCTTCGTGGTTCTGGGGTGGCGCGGAGTGCGGGCACCCGCGTGATCAGGCTGTGGCCTCCACGACGACCTCGAGCAGGAGCGGCTCGGTGCGCTCGCCGAGGGTCGGAAGGATCAGATCGAGCTGGTCGGTCAGCTCGTCGTGGGTCGTCACGCGGCTGGTCGCACAACCGAACCCGGCTGCGATCGTCGACACGCTCACCTCGGTGAACGCCGGCCACGGCGGCTTGCCGCCGTGACCGGCAGCCAACCGGTCCATGACGGCATACCCACCGTTGGACAGGACGACGAACAGCGTCCCGACTCCGTAGTGCTGGGCGCTCCACAGTCCCTGGATGTTGTAGAGCGACGCGCCGTCGCCCAGCAGCGCGACGACGGGGCGGTTCGGGCGGGCCATGCGCACGCCGATGCTGGCCGGCAGCGCGAACCCCAGTCCGCCCTGCGCCACGGTGACAAATCCGAAGGGCCGGCGGGTGGGCATCAGGTCGAGCAGGAGGCGCCGGCTGGACGGGCTCTCCTCGAAGACGGTCGCCTCCTCGGGCAGCCGGTCGGCCAGAGCGGCGAACACGTGCTCGGCACGCAGGCTGTCCACCGCGGGCAGCGCGACGCGTGACCGGGGCGGTTGTGCCTCGGGAGCGCTTCGGGGTGCCACCCGCTCGGCCAGGTCCGCCACGACTCGTGCCACGTCGCCGATGACGGCGAGGTGGGCCGCGCTGTAGCTCGCTTCCTCCGTGTCCGCCGTGACGACCAGGACGGTGGTGCCCGCAGTGACGAAGTGTCCCGGCTCCCAGGTCCCCTGGCGGAAGGCCGGACCACCGGCCACCAGCACGACGTCGTGCGGCGTCAGCGCGTCGCGCAGCGCCGCACGACCCGCCGGCAGGTGGCCACGAAACCGCGGCGAGTCCTGGGGGAAGCCCGCCTGCGACCCGTGCGCCTCCTGCCACACCGGGCAGTCGAGGCGGTCGGCAAGGGCACCCAGCGCGGCCCAGCCTTCAGCAGAGTCGGCGCCGGGACCGACGACGAGGACGGGGCTGCTGGCGCCGTCGAGGGCAGCGGCCAGCTCCGCGCCGACCTTCTCATCGACGCCACGAGAGACGCGAAGACGCACGGGGGCAGGCACCGCGATGGTGTCGTCGGCTGGCTCCGCCCAGTCGTTCATGGGGACGACGACGACGGCGGGACCACGGTGGAGAGCTGCCTCGTGGGCTGCACGCGCGATGGCCGCCGGCACGTCGGCGGCCCGGGCCGGCTGCCGGCTCGAGACGGCATAGGCGCCGGCCAGTCCGTCGAGATGGCCCGCCAGGAAGGGTTCCGAGGCGACATGACGGCGGTCCTGCTGGCCGACGAGGATGACGAGCGGGGCCTTGTTGGTCCTGGCCGTCGCGATTGCCCCGACCGCGTTGCCGAACCCGGCCGTCGTGTGCAGCAGGACCAGCGCCGGTGACCCCGTTGCCAGGGCGTGACCGGAGGCCATCCCGACGACGGAGCCTTCGTGCAGCCCCAGGACGAAGTCAAGGTCGTCAGGCAGGTCTGCCAGCAGGGCGACCTCGGTCGAACCGGGGTTCGCGAAGATCCGCGTCAGCCCTTGCTGCCGCAGGACCTCGAATGCTGCATCCCGCACGGTGCGCACGACCCGCTCCTCTCGCTTGTCGACCGGTGCAGGACGCACTCGGCCTCTGCCATGGTTGGAGGAGCGGACGGTCGGTGACAGGCCTTGTCGCACCCAGCGGAAGACCCTTGTCAGGGTGCCATCGTTCCTCTCACCCAGTGATGTCTCCCCTTCGGGCGGCCTCGGCCACTCCTACGGTCGAGAGGTCCCGGTCCAGAAGGAGAAGACATGTCAACGACCCCCCGTGCGCCAACGCAGCCGTCGTCCGCGGACGACGTCGCCACAGGTCCGGCAGTTCCCGGTGCCGGACCGGCCTCGGCACTCGGCGACCTCCGGGTCCTCGACGTCGCCACCCTGTTCGCCGGACCGTCGGCTGCCACCGTCCTCGCCGACTTCGGCGCCGACGTCATCAAGATCGAGCACCCCCGCAAGCCCGACCCCGCCCGCACCCACGGGCAGAGCAAGAACGGCGTCGGCCTGTGGTGGAAGATCCTCGGCCGCAACAAGAGCGCCATCACCCTGGACCTGTCGCACGAGGAGGGCCAGCAGGTCTTCCTCGAGCTCGTGCGCACCGCGGACGTGGTCATCGAAAACTTCCGCCCCGGCACCCTGGAGCGGTGGAACCTCGGCTACGACCGGCTACGCGAGGTGAACGACCGGATCGTCCTCACCCGGGTGACTGGTTTCGGGCAGACCGGTCCCCGCAGGAACGAGCCGGCCTTCGGCACGATCGCGGAGGCCATGAGTGGGTTCGCCCACTCGACGGGACAACCGGACGGGCCGCCCACCCTGCCGCCCCTGGCGCTCGCCGACAACATCAGCGGCCTCGCTGCTGCCATCGCGACGCTGACCGCACTGCACCGCCGTGAGCGCACGGGCGAGGGGCAGGTCATCGACCTCGCCATCATCGAGCCGATCCTGGCCATGCTCGGCTCGCAGGTGACCGTGTACGACCAGCTCGGCATCGTGACCCAGCGCCGGGGGAACCGGTCCGAGAACAACGCTCCCCGCAACACCTACCGCACCGGCGACGGGGACTGGGTCGCGATATCGACCAGCGCCCACTCGATCGCCGAGCGCGTGATGACGCTCGTCGGCCGACCCGACATCGTGCACGAGGAGTGGTTCCGCGACGGCTTCCAGCGGGCGCAGCACGCCGACGAGCTCGACGAGGCGGTCGGGTCGTGGATCGCCCAGCGGCCGACGTCCGAGGTCGTCGAGGAGTTCTCGAAGGCACAGGCCGCCCTTGCCGTGGTGTACGACGTCGCCGGTGTCGTCGCCGACCCGCAGTATGCCGCGATCGGCGCCATCGCCACGGTGGAGGACGCGGACCTCGGTCCGGTCCGCATGCCCAACGTGCTCTTCCGCATGTCGGAGTCACCGGGCGCGATCCGACACACGGGACGCTCGCACGGGGCCGACACGGAGAGGGTCCTGACCGAGCTGGGGATCGACCTCGACCGGCAGGAGCGGCTTCGGGCCGCAGGGGTGATCTGAGTGCGTGACGATGTCGCCACCTGGCTCTATGTCCCCGCAGACCGGCTCCCGCAGCTGTTGACCAAGGCGGCTGGCTCTGCCGATGGGGTCGTCGTGGACCTCGAGGACGCCGTTCACCCCTCGGCCCGAGGCGGCGCCCGGGCCAGCCTGCACACGGCGCTCGGGGTGCACTCGAGCCTCCTGCACGCGCTTCCGGAGAACGTCCCGGTCGTCGTCCGGGTCAACTCCGTCGACTCGTCGGACTTCGAGGCCGACCTGGCCACCGTCGGGCCCCTGCTCCGCGCCGGCACCGTCCACGGCATACGCATTCCCAAGGTCGAGTCGGGCGCTCAGGTGGACGCCGCATTCGCGCAGTCCCGACGATTCAGCGACACGCCACACCTCGTTGCCCTCATCGAGTCGGCACGCGGTCTCGCACGGGCTCAGGAGATCGCCGATGCCCGCGGTGTGCACTCGATCTCCTTGGGCGAGAGCGACCTTCGGGCCGACCTGGGCCTGCCTCGCGGCGGGGGCGACGACGGGCTGCTGCTCGCCCGCCTCGCCATCGTGCAGGCCGCGCGAGCTGCCGGCCTCCCGTCCCCCGTGGGCAGCGTCCACCCCAGCGTCACGGACCTTGACGGCCTCCGTCGCTCGTGCGAGGTCCTGCGGGAGCTCGGCTTCTACGGAAGGTCCGTCATCCACCCCCGTCAGGTTCCTGTCGTCCGTGAGGCGTTCGCTCCGAGGCTCGAGGAGGTGGCGTGGGCGAACGAGGTGTTGAGCAGGGCGACCGACATGGAGGCCGCAGGCTCCGCCGCCGCGACGCTGCCCGACGGCAGCTTCGTGGACCCGGCGATTCTGCGCCTCGCGGAACACATCAGGCAGCGGGCACACGCATGAGCGCGGGGCGGACTGCCGACGGGGCGGTCGTGACGGTGGTCGACCTGGCCCAGCCGGTGCATCCGGGCGTTCCCACGTCACCGAACCACCCCGGCTACCGGCACTCCCTGCTCCGCCGTCACGGTGACGCGGTCCGGGTCGACGGCACGTCGGGTGCCAACGACCTGCTGGTGATGGGGACCCACACCGCCACGCACCTCGACGCCCTGGCCCACATCAGCCACGACGGTCTGCTGCACGGCGGTGTCCCGGCGGCCCGGGCCCAGACCGGCGGACGTTTCCTCGACCACGGGGTCCACACGGTCGACCCCATCGTGACGACGGGCTACCTGCTCGACGTGCCGGCCGTCCTCGGGGTCGAGCGGCTCGAACCCGGACATGCCGTCACGGTCGCCGAGCTGTCGCAGGCCCTCGGCGACCGTCGACCGGCTCCCGGCGCCGGCCTGCTCGTGCGCACCGGCTGGGGGCAGCTGTGGGACGCCCCCGCAGCCTTCCTCGACCACGATGGCGGGGTCCCCGGGCCGGACGAGGAGGCCGTGGCCTGGCTGGCCTCCCACCGGCCGTGCGTCGTCGGCTCGGACACCACCGCGTTCGAGCACATCCCGGCGGGCGCCGGGCACGCCCGTCTGCCGGGACACCGGATCCTCCTCGTGGAGAACGGCATCCCCATCCTCGAGATGCTCAACCTCGAGCAGCTCTCCGGCGCGACGACGGAGGCGTTCACCCTGGTGGCCGCGCCCCTACGTCTCGTCGGCGCCACCGGGTCACCCCTGCGACCGATCGCACTCCTGCACTGACCACGACCAGTCCCATCACGCCTCGACCACCCGGGAGATCCCATGGCCGCCGCCGGAACCACGCCCATGACGGGAACCGCAGTCGCACGCCTCGGAACGTTCGCTGCAGATGTCGCCGGCGACCCACCGGAGCACGTGCTCGTCGATGCCCGTCAACGTCTGCTGGACGTCGTCGGCATCTCGGTCGCCGCGCTGGGCACCGGCCCGGCCCAGGTGGCTCACTCCCTTGCCAGCCGTTGGGGGGGTGCTGCCGTCGCCGTCGCCATCGGTCTCGACGACCGGCTCCCGGCCCCATCGGCCGCGCTCGTCAACGGCACCCTGGCCCACGCCCTCGACTTCGACGACACGCACGTGCCCTCGATCCTGCATCCCAGCGCCTCGGTGGTGCCTGCCGCGCTCGCGGCGGCCGAGGAGGCCCGGGTCGACGGCCGGACACTGCTCGCCGCGATCGCGGTCGGCAACGAGATCGCGATCCGCCTCGGCAACGCCGGGTACGACCCACGCATCAACAACTCGATCTTCTTCGAGCGTGGCCTGCATGCGACCTCGATCTGCGGCGCCGTCGGTGCCGCGGCCGCAGCGGGTGTCGCCATGGGCCTGGACGCCGAACGCCTGGCCCATGCCATGGCCATCGCCTGCAGCATGGGCGCGGGTCTGCTCGAGGCCAACCGGGCCGGAGGGTCGGTCAAACGGATGCACTGTGGGTGGGCCGCCCACAGCGGCGTGGTCGCAGCCCAGGCCGCAGGGGCCGGACTGACCGGTCCTCCGACGGTCCTCGAGGGGCGCTTCGGGTTCTACCAGGCCTACTGCGGCGACACCTACGACGAAGCAGCGCTGCTCGACGGACTGGGCGTGCGGTGGGAGACGGCCTCCTGCTTCGTCAAGCCCTACCCGACGAACGTGTTCACCCACACGGGAATCGACGCCGCCATCGCTCTTCGGGAGCGCGGGCTGCGGCCCGCAGACGTGGAGTCGGTCCGGATCGGCGTGGCGGGTGCGACCCTGCGAACGATCGCTCAACCGCGCGAGGCCAAGATCCGCCCCGAGTCCGGATATCACGCCCAGTTCAGCGGACCCTTCACCTTCGCCCTGGCGCTGCGCGGCGGAGGTGGCCTCGGGCTCTACCTCGACGACTTCACGGACGAGGCGGTGAGGGACCCGCGCAACCTCGATCTCGCGGCCCGTGTCGAGCACGTGGCCGACGCTCGTTGCGAGCGAATCTTTCCCCTGCAGTTCCCCTCGATCGTCGAGGTGCGCACCACCGACGGCCGGGTGCTGGTCCACGAGGTCCTCGCCAACCGTGGCACCGTCGAGCGACCCCTCACCGACGCCGAGGTACAGGTCAAGTACGACCTGAACGCACGCCGGCTCGGAGCCGGGGCCGACGTCCTGGCCCGCCGCATCACTGGGCTGCTCGACGCGACGTCGGTCGCGGGGCTGCTCACGCTCTGAGGATCGGTCCCCACGCGAGCTGGTGTGCCGCCCCTGCACTGCACGGTGGCGGCGGCACACCAAGCCCGGCGAACCCGTTCAGACGGGCGTGGTCACCACGTCGTACGAGTAGAGCCAGTCATAGCGGTCGGCGATCGGTTCGATGCTCCACTCGCGCTGGAGATAGGGCTCGGCCCGCTCCTCGGAGACGAGCTCACGGCTGTGGAACCGTTCCGTGTTGGCGGTGGCGCCGCGCACCATCCGGCTCGTCCGCTGGATCCGCGCCACCTCGTAGCGGGTGAGCGCCTCGGCCGGGTCGTCGGCGTAGTCCTCGATCGCGCGAGCGAGCACGACGCCGTCCTCGATGGCGTGGACGGCACCCTGAGCCAGGAAGGGCAGCGTCGCGTGGGCGGCGTCACCGAGGAGGCTGATCCGTCCCGACGTCCAGGCGGGGATGGGGTCCCGGCTGAGGAGGGCCCACTTGAGCAACCGGGGCGAGGCGGTGATGAACGTGTGGATGTCCTCGTGCCAGCCGGCGAAGTCGGCATGGCACTCCTCGGCGGTGCCGGGATCGGTCCCACCCGCGGCTGTCCAGGTCTTGCCCTCGATCGTCGCCACGAAGTTCATCAACGTGCCTCCGTGGAGGGGGTAGGTGACCGCGTGGCCGCCGGGACCGATCCACGTCGAGCCCACCGGAGCGCGCAGGTGCTCGGGAAGATCGTCCATCGGGATGAGCCCCCGCCACGCGACCATGCCGGAGAACTCCGGGTTGCTCGGGCCCCACACCGTGTTGCGCACCACGGACCGCACCCCATCGGCGCCGATGACGACGTCACCGGTCACCCGGGTCCCGTCATCGAGGACCACGGACGCGCTCGACGCGTCCTGGTCGACTCCCGTCACGCGCGAACCGAGCTGGATGACGTCCGCGCCCAGAGCCCTCACGGCATCCTCCAGAGCCTTGAGCAGGTCGGGTCGGTACACCGTGAGGTACGGGTAGCCATATCGCTCGACGGCCATCGGCCCGAGATCGAACATGGGCCAGGGACGACCGGTGTTCCAGAGTCGGAACTCCTTGCGCACCGGGTCGCAGGACTGCTTGCGCAGGGTCTCGAAGACCCCGAGGTGGTCCAGCGCCCGGTTGCCGTTGGGGCTGATCTGTATGCCGGCACCGACTTCGGTGAGAGCGGGAGCCTGTTCGAGCACGGTGACGTCCACCCCGCGCTGCAGAAGTGCCAGCGCCGCGGTCATGCCACCGACGCCACCGCCTGCCAGGACAACATGCATCAGTTCCTCCCTCAGACCTTCTCGGAGCGCAGCAGGCCGAGCACGGAGAACACCGGCTCGTCGCTGGCGCGGACCAGCCGCGCCGACTCGGACACCACGTGCTGGTAGGGCCGCCAGGCCGGGACGGCGATGATGTCGCCGCGTTCCCAGGTCAGCCGCTCACCGTCCACGACGGTCTCACCAGCGCCCTCGATGACCGTGAAGATCGAGTTGGACGTCGTCCGCCTCGTCGGGGACTCGAAGCCGGCGCCGAGCTCCTGGACGTGCAGGGCGATGGTCGGCATCGCCGGGCTGCCGAGCTCGATCTCGCGCTCGGCCATGCCGTGCTCCGGGGCCTCCGTCTCGGCGGCCAGACGGGCGAGGGAGTCCTCCCACCGGAACGCGATCGGTGAGGTGTCGATGTCTCGGGGGTCCTCCTGGACGCCCGCGGGGTACTTCTCGAAGAACATCGGCTCGAGCAGGTGGACGAGGGGGACGTCGAGGATGTCGACCCAGTAGCAGTCGTCCGGTCCCACTGCCGAGTGCTCGTGCCAGGCCCAGCTGGGCGTCAGGAGGACATCTCCGGGTCGCATCTCGACACGGTCCCCATTCACCACGGTGTAGGTGCCGCGGCCCTCGAGGATGATGCGCAGCGCGGCCGGCGTGTGGTGGTGGGCGAGGGCGACCTCGCCGGGACGAATGAGCTGGTAGGCCGCCACGAGGCTGCGCAGCGTCGCGTAGGTGTTGCCCTCCACCGGGTTGGTGAGGGTGAGGTTGCGCCGGTCAGCCATCTCGTGGTCGACCAGTCGCCCGGCCGCGTCGAGGACGGCCTTCATCTGCGCGTAGCGCCACCTGTGGGGCAGGAAGTTCGGCAGCGGCTCGGGCCACAGGGCGGGGGAACGGCGGTACCAGCCGCCCTCGACGCTCAGGTCGTCGAAGACGCTGTACAGGTCGTCGAGCTTGTCGATCTCGGCCACGGACCGGGCGTCGAAGGAGGTCATGCGGTGCTCCTCAGTGCTGTTTGATGATCGGGGGGTCGTAGGGGCGAGCGAAGACCTCGGTCCGCCCGGTGGTGCCTTGGACGACGTTCACGTTCATCTCGCCCACACGCTCGATCCGGATGCGGATCGTGTCGCCGTCGGTGACCGGTCCGACGCCTGCCGGCGTGCCGGTGGCGATGACGTCGCCGGGGTGGAGCGTCATGACTGCCGAGGCCATCTCCACCATGCCGGGAATGTCCAGGACGAGGTCGCGCGTGTTCGCGTGCTGGCGGAGCTCATCGCCGACCCACAGGCGCATGTCGAGGTTCGTGGGGTCACCCACCTCGTCGGCGGTCGTGATCCACGGACCGACGGGGCAGAAGGTGTCGTAGGCCTTGCGGAAGACGCGCTCCTCACGCCCGCGGACCACCATGTCCAGGAGACAGGCGTAGCCGAAGACGTGCGAGCGCCATTCCTCGCGCGGGATGTCGCGTCCACCGGCGCCGATGATGATCGCGAGCTCGGACTCGTGGTGGACCTCACGGCCCGGGACCACGGGCAGGATCACCGGCTCACCGGCACCGGACAGCGACGACGGTGGTTTCAAGAAAAAGCCCTGCACGTCGGCGCGGTATCCGGCCTGCATCTCACGGCCGTGGTCGTGGTAGTTCACCGGATAGGCGATCACCTTGTTCGGCCATGGGACCGGCGTGAGGAGGGTGACCTCGCCGAGTGGCCGGCGTGGTCCCTCGGATGCTGCGCGCTCCAGGAGGGGACGGAGCGAGTCGAAGTCCCTGATCACCCGGTTCATGGTCACCGGTGGCCACGCGTCCGTGCCGCTGCCGCTGTCGACGGCGTCGGTGACGTCGACGACGTCGTCGTCGACCACCACACCGATGCGGTCATCGTCGAAACGGGCGATCCTCATGGCGCTCCTTCGGGGGTGGCGATCGGGTCGGAGCCATCCTGCGACCCCTGTCGCCTCACCCGCCGACGTCGTCGCACCTACCGGAACGCCTCTTCCCGGGTCGAGCTACGAACGACCGGCGACCGACGCCCCGATCTCGTTGGCGATGGTGACGACGTCGTCCTTGACCTCGCCGTACCGGTCGACCGTCAACCGCGTGGACGACCCGGAGATGCTCAGGGCGGCGATCACCTGTCCCTCACCGTCCCTGATCGACGTCGCGGCACCGCTCAGTCCCTTCTCACGCTCGTCGATGGCGATCGTCCAGTGGCTTGCGCGGATGGCATCGAGCTCGTCCTCGCTGGCGACCCACCTGCCGGCGGCAGCGGCCTCGGCCCGCACGATCTCGTGGACGTGGGCAGGCGCGAACGCGAGAAGCAGCTTCCCCGACGAGCCCACGCCGAGCGGCTGCCGACCCCCGGTGGGCACGACCGGGCGCAGGGCGGCGCGGCCCTCCACGGACGCCAGGCAGATGCGGTGATGGCTCTGTCTGATGTAGAGGTGCACGCTCTCCCCCGTGGTGTCGCGCAGACGCTGCATCCACGGCTCGGCCACTCCCCGGATGACGAAGGAGTCCGCCGCGCTGGCGCCCCATGACAGGAGCCGGGGCCCCAGGGCGATCCGCCCGTCGGGCGTCCGTCGAACGATCCGCAGCTCGGTCAGCTCGCCCAGGAGGCGGTGGACGGATGACTTGGGCAGGCCGAGATCCTCGGAGACCTCCGCCAACGTCATTGGTCGGCCCTTGCGAGCCAGGCTGTCGATGGCGCTCGCCGCCTTGTCCAGGACGGACATCGGTTGTGCTCCTTGGGTGTCTGTGTGTGCGGCTCAGGCCGGGCGGACTGCGGAGACACCGCTTCTGCGGGAGTGTCCACGGTGCCCCAGCCCGCTCGAGATCATCATCGCGGCCTGCGTCACGACCCGGGCGAGCGGGGCCGGGCTCAGCGGCTCGGGCGACAGCCTGACCGAGACGGCGGCGCGGACCTGACCGTCTTCGTCGAAGACGGCCGCCGCCACGAGAAGTCCGTCTCCAGATCCGCCGGACCCGCTCACGGCATACCCCGCGCGACGCACCTCGCCGAGCCTCTGGCGCAGCACGAACTCCCCACCGTCGACACCCGGACCTCCCTGTGCGGGGAGCAGTGGCTCGAGCGGCAGGTGGGCGAGCATGGCCAGTCCGCCAGCGTTCTGCGTCAACGGAATACGACGCTCGGGCTGCCAGGTGGCCGCCGCCTTGTGGCCGGCGATGAGGTCACAGAGGATGGCTTCGTCCTGCTCCCGGGACCACAGGGCGACCGGCGCTGCCGTGGCCGAGTAGAGGTCGACGAGGAAGGGGCGCGCGACGTCCTTGAGACGACGCACCTCGGGAACCCCCCAGCCGAGCCGCCACATGCGGCGACCCAGCCGGTACCGACCGCGACAGGCCCGCTCGACGGCACCCCACTCGACGAGGTGGGCCAGCATCCGGTGAACCGTGGCGGGGGGAAGGCCGGTCTGCGTGCACACTCCGGCGATCGTCTGCTCCGGCGTGTCCGGTCCGAAGCAGTCGAGGATCTCGAAGGCCCTTCCGAGCACTGAGCGCTTCTGGTCCCCGTCGAGCTGGCTTGGTGACGTCACTGTCATCTCCCACTATCCGGAATGGCATTCCACTATATTGAACGATAGGCCCCCAGATGCGGGGTCGTCAATGGCATCCCGCCGTCAGCGAGCCGAGGCCCCGCCGAGAAAGCCCACGAGCAACGTGTTGAACTCGCGCACGCGTTCGAAGGGGACCCACAGGCCGGTCCTGCCGTAGAGGTGGACCTGGACGTCCGGGATGCGGTTGAGGAGGAACAACGCGTTGTCGTAGCCCTGGACGCGGTTGTCCCGGCCCCACACGACGAGTGTGCGTGCCTTGATGCGGTCGAGCTCCCGCCACACCTGCTCGGTCTTCGGTGACGACGGCTCAGGGCGACCCTCCGGGGCCGCGGCGGTGAGCTCAGGACGGATGCTCGCCGCGTAGCGCTCCTCGACGAGCTCGTCGGTGATGGAGGTCGTGTCGTACATCATCATCTCGAGGTACGCGCGCATCCTGGCTGGGGAAGGTCCCTCGCCGCCGTAGTAGGACTGGATGAGCTTCTGGCCCTCCGACGGCATGGGCGTGAACAGCGGCAACCCTCCCGCAGAGCTGACGAGAACGAGGTCGTCGACGAGGCCGGGGTGCTCTATGGCAAGCATCATCGCCACAGCCCCACCTGTCGCCATCCCGAGAACATGCGCGGACTCGATGCCGAGCGCGGCGAGGAGGTCGGCGAACACCTGGGCATGGAAGCCGTAGCGGCCGCCCCTGATGTCCGGGACGTCCGAGCGCCCGTAGCCCGGGAGGTCGACGACGAGGACGCGGAAGTGCTCGGCCAGCCCCGGCACGTTCGCTCCGAAGTTGCCCCAGCCGTAGGCGCCCGGGGCGCCGCCGTGGATGCACAGCAGGACCGGGCCGGAGCCGGCGTCGTGGACGTGCACCCGGACGCCACCGGCGTCGACGAAGCGGCTCGTCGACTCTTCGGTGAAGCGTGGCTGGGACCCCTCCTTCCGGGCGAGGCCCTCCATCAGATCTTCACGTGCGACGGGATCGGGTGACCGAAGAGGTTGAGGCCGTAGGCGTGGAAGATCGGGCCCGACCCGTTCTGCACGTGGTGCAGCGCAGCCTGGGTGTCGCGCCACCGGCGCTGAAGCACGCCGCTGCGGTGGAGCGAACCTCCCCCGCTGAGGCGGAAGACGCTGTCGGCGGCAGCGGCGGCACGGTGGCTCGCCTGCACCTGGTTGCGCCGCACCTCTGCCCGCATGTCGAGCGACACGACCTCGCCGCGCTCGACGATGTCGTGGACGCGTTCGACGTCCCACAGGAGGTGGCCGATGCTGGCGTCGATGTCCGCCGCCGCCGCCCCCAGCGCAGAGAGCTGGAACGGGTCGAGGGCGGCTCTGCCACCTCGGCCCTCCCGCGAGCGGGTCACCGAGACGTAGGCGGCGAGCGTTCCCTTGGCCATGGCCAGCGTCGCCGCCGTGATGGCGCCGGAGAACATGACGTTGCGAGGCATCCGGTAGAGGGCAACCGACGCCCGGCTGGGGTCCTTGCCGCCGGTCCCGTCCGTGACGCCGGTCGTCTCGATCGTGCGGTAGGTGGGGACGTAGGCCTCGGTGACGACGAGGTCCTTGCTGCCGGTACCCCGCAGGCCGACGACGTCCCAGGAGTCCTCGACGACCTCGTAGTCCGACCGTGGAAGGAGAAAGTGGACCGGGGTGGGGTCGGCGACCTCGCCCTCCTGATCGGTGACGAGCCCGCCGATCATCACCCAGCGGCAGTGGTCGGTGCCCGAGGAGAAGTTCCAGCGCCCGCTGAAGACGAAACCGCCGTCAACCGGCCGCGCGCGACCGAGGGGCGCGTAGGGCGACGCCACCCAGGTGTCCGGATCCTCCGCCCACACCTCGGCCTGGACGCGGCGGTCGCCGTGGGCGAGCTCGTGCGGGTGAACACCGACCACGCCGGCGACCCACCCGGAGCTGGGGTCGTGCACCCCGATCTCGAGGACCGCACGGAAGAAGTCGACAGGGTGGGACTCCAGTCCGCCGAAGTCCTTGGGCTGCAGCATCCGCATCACTCCGGAGGTCCGCAGGGCAGTGGCTGTCTCGTCGGGAAGCCGTCCGAGCCGCTCGCCTTCGGCGGCATTCGCCTCGAGCACGTCTGCAATCCGCTCGATGTTGTCGAGGACGGTCATGGCCCTTCCTTTCAGGAGGTGCGGTGGTGGCCCCAGTAGTGCGCCACGTCGTAACGGGTGGGGAGCCAGGACTCGTCGTCGATGAGGATGCCGTCCGTGCCGTACTCGATGCCGAAGCCCGAGGGGGACCGCACGTAGTACGAGACCATCTTGTCGTTGGTGTGCTTGCCGAACGTGGAGAGGATCGGGGCGGCGCCGGCGAGCACGTGGTCGTACGAGCGGCCGACGATGTCGAGGTCGTCCACCTCGAACATGAAGTGCCCCACCCCGATCGGGCGGTTCGGCGAAGCTGCGAACGCGAACGAGTGGTGCCGGGGGTTGCAGTGGGTGAACACCCCGGACACTCCCCCGGGCATGTCGATGTGGTCGCTGAGCCGGAAGCCCAGCAGGTCGAGGTAGAGCTCGGTGTACACCTGCTCGTCGCGCACCACCTGGAAGGCATGGCCCACGCCGAGGTCTCCTGCGACGAACCTCGCGCCGATCGGCGAGACGAACCGCTCGGCCGCGTTGCGCAGGCCCCAGAACAGCTCGATGTCGTAGTTGTCGTCGGGGTCCCGGAAGCTGGCCAGCCCGTTGACGCTGCGTTCGGCCGCGGCTTCGGCGTCACGTGCCGTGACGTCGTAGCCGGCCGAGGTGAGGCGAGCCGTGATCTCCTCGAGGGCAGCGGGGCTCCCGACGTCCCAACCGATGGCGATCACCCCGTCGGTTGCCGCACGACGGATGTCGATCCGGTGGACGAACTGGTCCATCCGCAGGGTGAGCCTGTCCTTGCTGCTGTGGCCCACCTGCAGTCCCAGCAGCCCGGAACCGAACTCCTGCCATGCCGCCGGGTCGGTGCTTCCGACCACCGCGTAACCGAGAGCCTTCACTCGTGCCGTCATTGTGAGGTCCTTTCCGTTGGGCTGTGTCTGCGTCATCCTGTGTCCCGACCGCACCGTCCGCATAGCCGAGCGTGCCGACTGGCGGAATGCCCTGCGGACCCGTTACCGGCAGAGTCGTGCGGCAGCGGTGCTCGCCGCGCGGGACAGGGCCTCGACCCACGTGTCCAGCTGTGCCAACGACGCATCGGCGGGAAGGCCGGACATCCGCATCGCGATCTGCGGCATCTCGGCGGGAACCGGGACCGGGACGACGATGGAGTGCAGGTGGTAGGTGCGGTCGGGCTCGAGGTCCGGTTCGTACAGCAGCGCCGTGTCCGCGATCATCTGCTTCATCCGTCGCTCGTGCTGCGGCGTGCGCTCGGTGGAGGAGTAGTCCGTCATGAGCGAGATCCGGTCGACCGACGGGTCGGGCATGAGCGACACCGAGTAGCCACGCTCGCGGACGCGGTCGACGTTGCGGCGGAAGACCTCGCGGGTGGCGTCGTCCTGTCCGGGCGCCCGGGCGAGCCAGTCGGTCACGTCCTCCTCGGGTGCGTCGCGCAGGAAGACGGAGCCCAGGGGCGGGACGAGGGGGACGCGATGACCGACGGACGGGGTCGTGGGCTCCTCGGACCGGTTGGCGGTGAGGACGAACACGACGTCCCCGCCGACCCTCGCGAGCACGGCGCAGTCCACCTCGTGCTCGACGCTGAGCTGTTCGATGTCACCCCTGGCCAGCTCCGCCAGCCTCACGGCGTGGATGAGGTCGGGGTGGGAGGGCGCGACCAACGAGGGTGGGGCGAAGCGCCCGTAGCCGCCCTGGAAGAACAGCAGCGGCAACGACGGTCGCGCCACAGCGAGGTCGCGGATCCGCCCCAGCACGATGTAGTGGTCCCCGCCGTCGCGCACCTCCTCGTAGGTGCATTCGATCCACGAGACGGCACCGTCGAGGATGGGCGCCCCGCCCGGGGCGGGCGACCAGGCAACGCCCTCGAACTTGTCGACGGCACGCGACGCGAAGCGCCGGCACGTCGACTCCTGGTCGGCCGCCAGCACGTTGATGCAGAAGGTCGCTCCGGTGCGAAGCCTGGCGAAGCTGCCCGAGTCGCGGGTGGGAAGGAAGGCCACCAGCGGCGGGTCGAGGGAGACGGACGTGAAGGAACCGACGACCATGCCCGCCGGGAGGCCGTCTTCGGCGATGCCCGTGACGACCGCGACCCCGGTCGGATAGTGCCCGAGCGTCTCGCGGTACAGCGCCGGGTCGATGCCGGCGTGCGGTTCGGTGGGTGCCACGTCGGGGTGCGTCACGTCATGCCTCCTGGTTCGGTGGGTGCGGCCGTGATGGCCGTCCATCCTCGAGTGTCGCGGGAGGCGCCGCGTCGGCCTAGGACGCTGTCCCGTACCTCGGGACGGGGCGGATCACGGGGTGTGGTCGAGCATCGTCGTCAGCGCCTCACGTCCGAGAGCGACGTCCTCGTCCGGTGGGGCGCCACTGACACCGATTGCTCCGAGCAGGTGTCCGTCGATCTCGACGGGCAGGCCTCCCGGGAGCGAGGTGGGGGCGAAGGGGAGAGTGTCGGCGATGAGCTCGAAAAGGTCCGGATACTGCCCGCGCATGCCGCCGAGGCTCTCTGACGAACGGGCGAAGGCCGCCGCGGTCCGCGCCTTGGTCCGGGCCACGTCGGGGGTGAACCACGAGGCGCCGGTGCCCCTGAGGACGACCAGGTCGAAACCACGCTCGTCGACGACCGCCACGCTGACGGCCAGGCCGCGAGCCGCAGCTGATGCCAGCACCTCGCTGGCAACCGCCTGGGCGACCGCCGTCCCGAGGCTGGCCGGGTGGGTACGGCTCACGACCGACCGCCTACGGCGCGACGGTGAGCGTCGTGTTCGGGGTGGCCCTGCCCGATGCGACTGGTCGGCGGATCAGCGTGTAGACCTCGCTGCGCAGCTCCGCGAAGCGCGGCAGGGCCTTGGTGCCGAGCTGGTCACGGGGCACGGGCAGGTCGACGTCGATGAGTGCCGCGACGCTCGCCGGTTTGCCCGCGAGGACGAGGACGGTGTCAGCGAGGTAGACCGCTTCGTCGATGTCGTGCGTGACCAGCAGCACCGTGATGCCCAGCCGCTCCTTGAGGCCGATGACCAGGTCCTCGAGGTCAGCGCGGGTCTGGGCGTCGACCGAGGCGAACGGCTCGTCCATGACGATCGCGTGGGGACGGAAGGCAAGGGCCCGGGCGATCGCCACGCGCTGCTGCATCCCGCCCGACAGCTGCCACGGGTAGGCGTGGGTGAAGTCGGCCAAGCCGACCTCCGCCAACGCCTCCTTGGCCTGGGCGATGCGCTCGGCCTTGCCCATCCCTGCTGACCGCAGGGGCAGAGCGACATTCTCGAGGACCCGCAACCAGGGCATGAGCGACCGGCTGTAGTCCTGGAACACCACGGCCATGCCGCGCGGGGTGCCCTTGACGGGTTCACCCTCGAAGACGACGCTCCCCTTCGTGGGCTTGCGCAGCCCGGTCAGGCACTGCAGGAGCGTCGTCTTGCCTGCTCCGGAGGGTCCGACGATGCAGACGAACTTGCCCGTCGACACCGTGAAGTCCAGTCCTTCGAGGACGACGTGGTCCCCGTAGGAGTGGCCCAGACCCGTGACCTCCAGAACGGTGTCGTCGGTCGCGTTCCGATGTGGGGTGACATTCATGATCCGGCTCCTTCGTGGTGGGACATCATGCCTTTGTGCCAGCTCAGGACCCGGTTCTCCACGAGGCCGAAGAGCTTGTTCAGCAGGTAGCCGACGATGCCGAGGGCGATGATCCCCGTCCACATCGCGGGAATGTTGAACTCGCGCTGCGAGCTCAGGATGAAGTACCCCATGCCGCCAGGTGTGCCGACCATCTCGGAGATGACCATGGCGACGACCCCGATGGCCAACGCTGTCCGGGCGCCCGCGAAGATCTGCGGCATCGCCGTGGGCAGGGTGATGTAGCGAATCCTGTCCCATCTGGAGAGGCGGTAGCTCCTGGACACGTCTCGCAGCACGGGCTCCACCGAGCGGACTCCGTCGATCGTGTTGAGGAGGATGGGCCAGGCGCTCACCAGTGCGATGATGCCGATCTTCATCGACGTGCCGATGCCAAGGATGAGCATCATGATGGGCAGCACGGCGACGCCGGGGGTCGCCCTCAGGAACTCGATGATCGGCCGGGTGGCCTCCTCCAGCCAGCGGACCGAGCCCAGGAGCAGCCCCAGGGCGACCCCGCCGACGACGGCGATGGCGAAGCCCGCCGCGAGCCGGACCAGGCTGGGAACGATCTGGGTGGGGACGTTCTCGAAGATCCAGAGTGCGCGGAACTCCGTGAGGATGGTGGACAGCGGAGGAAAGTAGAAGGACGTGCTGTTGGCACTGGTGAACCACCAGAGCGCGACCAGCACGGCGGGGAGCCAGATCTCCCACAGAATCTTGGAGCGCCAGGACTTCATGTCAGCCACTTTCTCTCTGCGAGGGGTGCCACCACAGCAACCGACGTTGCGCGGCGAGCAGGACGAGGTTCAGTCCGACCCCCATGAACGCCGCGGTGAAGGCGTAGACGAACATCTCGTCAGGGTTGTTCACGGTGAGGGCGTTGAAGAGACTGCGCCCGATACCGTCGGTGCCCCCGAGGAACTCTGCCGAGATCGCGAGCAGGAGGCTGATGGTGGCAGCGATACGCAGACCAGTCGTGAGGAACGGCATCGCACTGGGCAGGTAGATGGCCCGGATCCGGTCCAGGACGCTGAGGTGGAAGGCAGCGCCCACCTGTCGCATCTGCGGCGAGACCTGCTGCACGGCGTAGGTCGCCTGCACGAGCATCGGCCAGACGGCTCCGAACATCACGAGGACCAAGGCCATGGTCCTGGTGCCGCCGAACAGCAGGAGGACCAGCGGGAGGATGGCGATGCCCGGGATCGTGCGTCCGAAGTCGACGACGAACTGGGAGCTGAGGGTGACCTTGCGGCTGGCCCCGTTGAACAGGCCCAGCGGCACGCCCACGGCGACCGAGAGCAGGAGGCCGAGGTTCGCGGTGAGCAGGGTGTTGCCCACTGCGGTCCAGTAGTCACTGTCCTGTGCCATGTCGATCGCCGTGACCAGCGTCCGCCACGGCGTCGGCACGTCGGCCGCCTCGCCCGGACCCGTGGCGAACAGGTGCCAGATCACCAGAGCGATCGCGCACGCCGCCGCCTGCCGTGCGACGACAGCGCCTCGGGCTCCGGCTGTTCGGCTCAGTTGCGCCATGCGGTTCTCCTTCCGGTCCGGCGCCGCGGCTGCCCCATGTGGGGGCCGCGGCGCCGTGATCCTGGGCCTCTTACTTGCTGGCGAAGACGAGGTCGGTGGCCTTGGGTGCCTTGGCCTTGTCGAGCAGGCCGTACTTCATCAGGCGGTCGAGGGCCGTCTGCACGTTCGCCTCACTGATCGACTCGACACTGAACTCCGGGTAGTGCGCCTTGTCGAGCAGCGCCTTCGGCGCCTTGATGTAGCTCGCAGCGACCTCCGAGCGCTTGGCCGGGTCGGTGTTGACCGTGGTGTTGCCCTTGAGGATCGCCTCCTCGAACGCCTTGACCGTGTTCGGGTTCTTCTTCGCGAACTCCTGCGTCGTGACGTACGCATACGCGAGGTCACCGCCGGCGGCGGTGTAGCCGCCGAGGACCCGGATGGACGGGTCCGCCAGGGCTGCGGTTCCTGCAGGCTCCGACGTCGTGGTCACCTCCACGTTGCCGGCCTTGAGTGCGGAGAGCGTGTTGGGAACCTCCACGAACTTGATCTTCGACGAGTCGCCACCCGCCTCGTCGACGACGGAACGGATGTCGACCCAGATCTGGCTGTTGATCTGGGGGATGCCGAAGGTCGCGTTCTCGACGTCCTTCATCGTCTTGATCGGGCTGTCGGCCTTGACCCACAGGTTGCCGACACCGAAGTTGTCCTTGGGTGCCGTGCCCTTGGCGCCGGGGGCGACCAGCGTCAACGGCACACCCTTGGTCCGTGCCACGGCCGGAACGGTGAGGTCCATCAGAGCGAACTGGACCTTCCCGCCCAAAAGCTGTGGCATGCCCTCGGCGGGGGTGGCGATGGTCGCCAGCGTGACCGTCAGGCCTGCACTGTCGAAGCTGCCGTCAGCCTTCGCGGCCTGGGCGCCGAGCGCGTTGAAGCTCGGGAAGACGGCGACGGACACCTTCGGCGTCTCGACCTTGCCGTCCGAGGCGCCGCCGGAGGCGGCACCGGAGGGGGCTTCCGTGTCGGAGCCGCAGGCCCCCACGAGGGAGACGGCGGTGACTGCCACGATGGCGAGCCCTGCGCGGCGGGTTCTGCCCAGAGTGATCATGTTGGTTTCCTGTCTCGGGCCGGGGCCCAGTCTCCATTGACGTCGGCAGGTCGGCGACGGTGCGCGACCAGAATTGGCAGCACGGTGACGAGGGTTGTGGGGCTCGTGCGCCCTGCAGAACACGACCGTGACACGGGCGAAATACGCGGCATGCGCTTTGCCTCATCCTGCGGAATACGCGGTCGTGAACGGGCGCTTGTTCCGCATACTGGCACGCATGTCCCATGAGCCGGAATGGCGGGACACCGGGACGATCGCCGCCTCACCGACGAGGTCGCGGCAGTGAAGGAGAACCGATGACCGCCACCGTCAACAGCGTGCCGGAGGACCGTCAGATCACCTCTGTAGGAAAGGCCCTCGAGCTCCTCGCCGCCTTTCGGGGCACGATTCCCGAGCTCGGCGTGAGCGAGCTCGCCCGGCGGGCCGGCATGCCCAAGTCGACGGCGTTCCGGCTCCTCGCGGACCTGGAGCACGCCGGCTTCGTGGCGCGTTCGGGGGCCAAGTACCGCCTGGGACTGTCCCTGTTCGAGCTGGGCAGCAGGGTCGGGTTCTGCCGGCCCAACGGTCTTCGCGACGTCGCCATCCACGATCTCAGCTCCCTGCACGTGCAGACCGGGCTCACCGCGCACCTGGCGATCCTCGAAGGCACCGACGTGGTCTATGTCGAAAAGGTGCACGCCGCGAACTGGCCGCGGGTCGTCACGGTGCCGGGGGCGCGGATGCCGGCGTCCTGCACAGGGCTCGGCAAGGCGATCCTGGCCTTCAGTGACGGTGCCACGGTGAGGGCCGTCGTCGAGTCGGGCCTGCCCCGGCGCACCCGCAACTCGATCACCGAGCCCGGCCGGTTCGTCCGAGAGCTGCGTCGTGTGCGCGAAGCCGGGGTGGCGTACGACCGGGAAGAGGGCACCTTGGGCCTCTCCTGCGTCGCGGCGCCCATCCTCGTCGGCGGCGGGGCCGTCGCCGCGATCTCGGCGTCGGGCCCAACCTTCGGGACGAGCTGGGAGCGCGTGGAGAGCCACGTGCGGAGGTCCGCCGAGGGCATCAGCCGTGCCTACCTGCTGCGCATGGCCGAGGTGTCCTGACCCTCCCCGCGACTCGCGACCGACGGCACCAGGGCCCAGCCGTCTACAGCCGGGTGCCCGGCGGCAGCTCCCTGCCGTAGAGGTTGAGTCCGTACGCGGCATACACGGGGTCCGCGACGTTCGAGGCGTGGGCGAGCCCGGTGTGCGCGTCCCGCCAGAAGCGCTGGATGGGGTTGTCCAGGCGCATGGCATGGCCGCCGGCGTGGGCCACGAGCCGGTCCACGGCGTCCACCGAGCGCCGCACTGCGCGGACCTGGTTGCGCCGGATCTGCGCCCGCAGCGCCAAGGGCATGTCCTCGCCTCGTTGAGCGAGGTCCCAGAGCCGGCCCATGTCGGACAGGAACTGCACCCGGCTGGCCTGGATGTCCGCGCCCGCTGCGCCCAGGCTGGCGAGCTGGTGCGGGTCCTGGCTCACCCGGTGGCCAGCCCGGCTGACTCGCGACCTGCTGTGCGCGACGAACGCCGCGAGCGCGCCCTCGGTCAGCGCGATGGTGGCGCAGGCGATCGTCCCACTGAACATCGTGTGGAACGGCATCCGGTACAGCGGCACATCCCCCCGGCCCGCCTGGTCGGCAGCGGCCCCGGTCTCGAGGTCGAGCGGGTCGATGACCCTGTGGTCGGGAACGAACGCATCCCTGATGAGGACGTCCTTGCTTCCCGTCCCGCGCAGGCCGACCACGTTCCACGAGTCGTCGATGATCTCGTAGTCCGACCGCGGCAGGATGAAGTGCCGCAGCGGGTTGGGGCCTGCCACGACGCCGTCCTGGTCAGTGACCATGCCGCCCAGCACGACCCAGTCGCAGAGGTCCGTCCCTGAGGAGAACGGCCAGCGACCGCTGAAGACGAAGCCACCCTCGACGGGGCGTGCACGGCCCAGTGGTGCGTACGGCGAGGCGACCCAGGTGTCAGGGTCGTGTCCCCACACCTCTTCCTGCATCCGCCGGGTTCCCACGGCGAGCTCGAAGGGGTGCACCCCCACGACGCCGGCAACCCATCCGGTGGAGCCGTGAAGGGACCCGATGGCGAGGAGCGCCTCGAAGAACTCCAGGGGTGAGCTCTCCAGTCCGTCGAAGTCCTTGGGCTGGAGCATCCGGCCGATCCCGGTCGCGCGCAGTCGCTTCGCTGTCTCGTCGGGCACACGTCCCAGGTCGTCTGCGGCATCGGCCTGCTCCTTCAGGAACTCGGCCATCTCCTCCACACGGTCGAGCACGGTACTCATGGACGTCTCCTCGGGGTGGTGGACAGGTCAGCTGTTGGAGACGAAGTCGGCGACGAGCCGGTTGAACTCATCAGCGTGCTCGAGCTGCGCCCAGTGACCGCAGCGGTTGAACAGCACCAGGCGAGAGTTGCGGATCACCGCGACGAGCTGCAGCCCGTGCTCGAAGCCGACGACGCGGTCGTCGCGCCCGTGCACCAGGAGGGTCGGGGCCGAGATGCTGGCGAGCTCCTCGAGCGTGGCCGTGCCACGTCGGGGCTTGCCGATGCCCGCCGCGAAGTTCTCGAGGTGCGTTCGGTTGGCCGTCGCGTTGTCGAAGCGCTGCTGGGCGAGCGCCTCGCTCTTGCTGCCGCTGTCGAAGGTCATGATGTCGACCAGCTGGGCCATCACGTCGACCGATGGCTCCACGTAGCCCCGGTGCAGGATCTTCAGGCCCTCCGAGGGCCCGTCGCCCGGCGAGAAGAGGCGCACTCCCCCGGCTCCTGCGCCCATGGTGATCAGATGCGAGACGCGCTCGGGGTGAACCGCCGAGAACTTCAGCGTCGTGGCCCCGCCCATCGAGTTGCCCACGAGGGCCGCCTTCTCGATACCCAGGGCGTCGAGCAGGTGCAGGACCGCCGTGACGTGGTCGCGCTCCTCGTAGCTGACCGGTGACGACTTGCCCCAGCCCGGCATGTCGGCGGCGATGACCCGGAACTGGCGGCTCAAAGCCTTGAGGTTGGGCCCGAAGTTGCTCCACCCCGTGGCGCCGGGTCCACTCCCGTGGAGCAGGAGGAGGGGATGCCCCTCGCCTGCCTCGTTGTAGTGGATGGTGCCGCTTGGCGTCTGCACCGTCCGGCTCGTGCCCTGCTCGGTCAGTTCCTCGGTCGTACTGGTCATGGTGTGGCTCCTCAAGGACGATCTCGTGCTGTCACGAGCGGACGCGCCCGCCTGCTCTCCCGGACAGCCTCACCCACGCCCGCGGAAATGCCGAGCCGTTGGTGCCGGATGCCGGAACACCGTCACGCGGCACGCCCACCGGGGTCACCCGCCCAGAGCGTCGAGGCGCGCAGCGCGTCGGTCGGCCCGGCCGCCGATGAGGACACACGCCCAGGTCGTCACCGTCGCCGACAGCACGACGATGCTCAGCGGGACCAGGCTGACTCCGCCCAGCCCCACGAGGGGAGCCACCGCCGCTCCGACCACGAACTGGGAGAAGCCGATCCACGCCGAGCCCGCGCCGGCTGCGTCGCGTGCGTGGCCGAGGGCGAGGGCGATCGAGTTGCCGAAGACGAACCCCATGCTGCCCACCAGCAGCATGCACGTCGGCACGGCGGCCCACGGCGGTGCCGCGAAGGTCACCACGACGGCCAGGGCGACGGCGGCGGTGGTCATGAGCAGGACTCCCCCACGCAGCATGGCAGCGGGTCCACGGGCGCGGACGAGCCGGGCGTTGACCGCGCTGGCCACGACGAGCGCCAGCGAGTTGAGGGCGAACAGTCCCGCGCCCTGCAGGGGATCGAGTCCCAGCAGGTCCTGGAAGATGAACGGCGACGCCGCGATGTAGCCCATGAGGGCTGCGAAGCTGCACGTCTTCACGAGGGCGTATGCCGTGAAGCCGGGCCGGCGCAGCACCGAGAGCAGGTGCGGGGGTCGCGTCGATGATGGGGAGTCCTCGTGAGCCTCCGACCGGCGCCGGGGAGCGGTCTCCCGGATGACGAGGACGGCGACCAGGAACATGGCGCCGGTGAGAGCGGCCAGCACGGCGAGCACCCCCCGCCAGCCGACGGGGTCGGCCAGCAGACCCCCGGCGATGGGGGCGGCGATGGGGGCGAGCCCTCCGAGCACTGCCAAGACACTGAAGACGCGCGCCGCCTCGGCACCTCGGAAGACGTCGGCGACGATGGCCCGCGCGATGACGATCCCCGCGGCGCCCCCGGCGCCCTGCGCGAACCGGGCGACGAGGAGGACCTCGATCGTCGGAGCCAGCACCGCGACCACCGAGGCGATGACGCAGAGCATCGTTCCGATCACCAGCGGCGGCTTGCGACCGAGCCGGTCGGAGAGCGGCCCGAACACGAGCTGACCCAGTGCCACACCGACGAGGAATGTGGTCAATGTCAGCTGCACACCGGAAGGCGTGGTGGACAGGTCCTCGGCGATCCTCGGGAAGGAGGGCAGGTACATGTCGGTCGCGAACGGGGAGATGGTCGACATGAGCGAGAGGGAGACGAGGAGGACCTCCCTGGCGCGCCCTACCGGCGGCATGGCGGCTGTCGAGCGTCTCTCTTGGGCCCCGTGGTCCGTTGGCGTCCTCCTGGACGCAGCGACCGCCATCAGGGGCGTGACATTGCTGCGGCCAGGCCTGGGGTCAGCTTGTAGGAGTGGTACTCGAGGAACGAGCCGTAGCCCTCGACCCCGTTCTCCCGGCCGAAACCGGAGTCCTTGACCCCGCCGAACGGAGCGCTGACGGGGATGTCGAAGGAGTTGACCGCCGCTGTCCCGGTGTCGAGCTGCAGTGCGACGTCCAACGCGTGTGCATCGTCCCGCGAGTACACGGCACCGTGCAGTCCGTACCGGGAGTCGTTCGCGAGCCTGACCGCCTCGGCCTCCGAGTCGTACGGGATCACCGACACCACGGGACCGAAGATCTCCTCACGGGCGATGACCATGTCGTTGCGCACGTTCCCGAAGACCGTTGGCGCGACGTACCAGCCGCGCGAGAGTCCGGCTGGCGCGGACCCGCCGTGCACGAGGGCGGCGCCCTCGTCACGCCCCGACGAGACGAGCGCCAACACCCTGTCCCTCTGACGCTGCGACACCAGCGGACCCATGGTCGTCCTGTCATCCATCGGATCACCGACCACCAGTCCCGACGCCCCTTCCGCAAGGGCTCCCACCACCTCGTCGTGCCTCGCGCGAGGGACGAGGACGCGTGTCAGGGAGGCACAGATCTGTCCGCTGTTCCCGAAGCCGAACGCCAGCAGGCTCGGCAGGGTGGCATCGAGGTCGGCATCCTCCAGCAGGATCGCCGCGGACTTGCCACCCAGCTCCAGCTGGAGCCGCTTCATGGCCGGCCCCGCGAGAGCCGCGATCCGGGCTCCCGTGGCGGTACTTCCGGTGAAGGCCACCTTGCGGACGCTCGGATGCCGGACGAGCGCCTCTCCGACGTCGCCCCCGCCGACCACGAGGTTGACGACCCCGGGCGGGAGCCCTGCCTCCCCCAACATCTCGACGAGCGGACCGGCAACCAGGGGTGACTCCAGCGCCGGCTTGAGCACCACGGTGCACCCGGACAACAGTGCCGGGATGATCTTCTTGAGCTCGTTTCGCACGGGGACGTTCCACGGGACGATCCCCGCGACCACACCGACAGGTCTGCGAAGGACGAGAGAATCGCCGAACCGGTCCCGACGGACCTGTGAGAACTGGACCTCGTCGATGGTCTCGAGGTACATCTGCAGCAGCCCTGCTGAGTTGCTGAGCTTCAACGAGGAACGATACGGCGCCCCCATCGACAGGCTGCGGAGCCGGGCCAGCTCCGGCGCCCGCTCCTCCAGGAGCTCCGCCATCCGAGCCACGACCGCGCGCCGCACGGGCAGCGCCGTGGCGGCCCAGCCGGGTAGCGCGCACTCTGCCGCCCGGACGGCCTCGTCGACGTCCGAGTCGGTCGCGACACCGACGAGGGCAAACGGCTCCTCGGTGGCGGGGTTGACGACGGCGGCCGACTCCCTGTTTGCCGAACGGCGCCAGGCGCCGTCGATGTAGACGCCGGGATGCTGGTCCACGTCACGTCTCCCGGTCGAGGCCGAGGATCCCGGGGACGTACTCCGCCAGCTCCTCGACGGTCCAACCCCGCGTGTGTCGGGCGAAGGTGGTCACGCCGGCGAGCTGCAGGGGTGGGGCATACGCACAGATGTCGGTTCCGGCGGAGTAGAGGAACTGGCCCGTGACCTCGGCCGCCGCCGGAGACACCAGGTAGGCCACGAGGGGGGCGATGTGCTCGGGTTCCATGTGCAACGTCTCGGGCATGCCGCCGAACCGTCGGTTGCCAGCAGGAATGCTGAAGAGCTGGGTCATGGCGCTCGGCAGCAGGCAGTTGACCGTGATGCCGTGCTCGGCCAGCTCCCGGGCGGCGGCCGATGTCAGCCCCATGATGGCGGCCTTGGCGCCGCTGTAGGCCACTTGCGTCCCGAAGAGGCCCCCACGCGAGGAGACCGTGACGATACGGCCTCCGTCTCCCTGCACGATCATCTGCCGGGCGGCAGCGCGCATGCAGGCAACATGACCGCCGAGGTGGACGCCGGTGACGCTGTCCCACTCGTCCTCCTCGAGATCGAGGATGGAGCTGGGGCGATAGTTGCCCGCAGGAGTCACGAGGATGTCAAGGCGCCGGAAGGCCTCCACCGCGGCGCCCACGAGGTGCGCTGCCGCGTCGAAGTCCGAGATGTCGTGCGTGTCGGCGAGCGCCTGCCCTCCAGCGGCGACAATCTCGGCCGCGACCCGCTGGGCGGCGGGTGTGCCGTCCTCGTGGACGAAGAGGTCGTTCACGACCACGGCGGCTCCGCGCCCGCCCAGCTCGAGAGCGATGGCTCGACCGAGGCCTCGCCCCCCGCCGGTCACCACGGCCACCTTTGCGTCCAGCCGGATCCGGGGACTGCGCGACGTCGTCATCATGTCGTTCCGATGTCGAGAAGGGGGGTGAGGAACTGGCTGACTGCGTCGGCCGGCGCGTCCTCCGCAAAACGCACGAGTGCGTGGGGGTTCGCGATGGCCATGGGCGCTGAGTACATTCCGAGGTCGTGCTCCGAGGCGAAGAGGAACCGGCCACTGATGCCTTCGGCGGCCGGAGTGCACAGGTGGGCCACCAGCTCGGAGACCATGTTCCGGTCACTCCCGGTGGGCTCCCCGACGATGACGTCGTCGCCGAGGACCAGGCAGTTGGCCGTGACACGGTGCTCTGCCAGGGAGGTCGCGATGGCACTGGCCAGGCTGAGCATCGCCGCGTTCATGGCAGCCGAGGCGGGAGCCAAGGAGGCGAACGTCCCACTGTGGGAGAAGGTGAGGATCCGCCCTCCACGACCTTGCTCGACGAACCGTCGGGCGGCGGCTCGGGCCAGTGCCACGGCCCGCTTCTGGTAGGAGGCCAGCAGTGCGTGCCAGGCCTCGTCGCCCAGATCCACGAGTCGGTCGCTGCTGGTGGGTACGGGTGGTGCGAGGAGGACGTCCAGCCCACCGTGGACCCGGACCACCCGGGCGACGAGGTCGTCGGCGTCCTGGAAGGAGCCGACCGCCGCATCGAGGACCTCGACGCGCCCCCCACCGGACCCCGCGAGGCGGTGCGCCGCCTCCAGCTCCTGCTCGTCCTGTGCCTGGAGCAGCACTCGGGCTCCGATGGCGGTCAGCGCAGCCACGATGGAGCCGAGGTGGCGGTCACCGCCGCAGACAAGAGTGGTCAGCTGGGGATTCATGGAGCTCCATCGGGTCTTCCGGACTGGATCTGGCGAAGGTAACAAGGCGTTCCCGCCGTGGCGGTTGGTCCGCTCATCCAGTGGAAAGCCCGTCGTGGCCGATGATCCCGCCGGTCGGAGGTCCCGTCCTCAGCAGAGTGGCGTCAGAGGCCCGAACCCGGCCCAGTCGTCAGGGTCATGGGCGATCCACAGTCGATGCCCCGAGCGTTCGAGCAGGGCAAGGCGCTCCAGGCTCCGGACAGCGAGCCGGGGATCCCAGTCGTGGGGGTAGGTGGCGAGACGGTCCAGTCCTTCCCGGAGGTGGACGGTGTCTCCCGTGAGGACGATGGTCTGTGACGGGAGCCGAACCACCAGGGACAGCTGTCCCGGTGTGTGGCCCGGGGTGTGCAGCACCGTGATGGCGCCGTCACCGAGGACGTCGTGCGTGGGGCCGTTGACGACGGTCCAGCGCTGCTGGTCGATGGGCGCCAGGTCCTGCGACCAACGGAAGTAGCGAGCACTCGCTGGATCCGGCGACCGGGCCCATTCCAGCTCACCCGGCCCGATGATGATCACGGCTCGAGGGAACAGCCCCAGTCCACCGGCGTGGTCGCTGTGACCGTGCGAGAGCACGACGTGGGTGACGTCTTCCGTGTCGAACCCCAGACCTGCCAACTGCCGGTCGAGCCGCTGCCCCGGGTTCGTCCGGATGCGCAGCACGTCCACGAGCTCCCCGAAGTACCCGACAGGGTCGTCATGGAACCTCGGCGCGAACCCGGTGTCGAACAGCACGAGACCGCTGTCGTGCTCGATGAGGAACGAGGGCACGGGGAAGGTCACTCGCCCCTCGGCCCCGACGACCAGGTTCGACGCGTCCGTCGTCATCGTGGGGGCGTCGAGAGCGCGCAGACGCCGTGCCGTACCGGTCACGTGAGCCGAGCGCATCAGGCATGAGTACCACACGGCCACCGCCGACGGCCGGGGCTCGCGCCGCGGCAGTAGGAAGGACGTCACCGATGAGAGCAAGCTCCGCCACGACGTCGGTGGAGGAGAAGGCGACAGGCGGCGCCCGCCACCTCCTCGACCTGCTGCCGTCAGCCGGTCACCTCGGGGACGGGTGGCGTGGAGCCTCGCGCGGCACGAGCGGCGAGGCGGAGCCACGTGTCCACGACGGTGTCCGGGTTGAGTGACATCGACTGGATGCCCTGGTCGAGGAGCCAGTCGGCGAGGTCGGGATGATCGCTCGGTCCCTGGCCACAGATCCCGACGTACTTGCCTCGCGCCAGACACGCTTCGATGGCCATCGCCAGCATCTTCTTGACGGCGGGGTCGCGCTCGTCGAAGGAACCCGCGACGAGCGAGGAGTCGCGGTCCAGCCCGAGCGTGAGCTGGGTCATGTCGTTGGAGCCGATGGAGAACCCGTCGAAGTGGTCGAGGAAGGCGTCAGCGTTGACGGCGTTCGACGGGACCTCGCACATCATGACGACCTGAAGGTCGTTCTCGCCGCGGCGCAGGCCGTGACTCCCCAACAGCTCGATCACGCCCTGGGCCTCGGCGACGGTGCGCACGAAGGGGATCATCACCTTGACGTTGGTCAGGCCCATGTCGTCCCGCACGAGCCGAAGGGCCTCGCACTCCATCGCGAAGCACTGGGCGAAGTCGGCCGAGAGGTACCGCGCGGCGCCGCGGTAGCCCAGCATCGGGTTCTCCTCGTGCGGCTCGTAGCGCGCGCCACCCAGCAGACCGGCATACTCGTTGGACTTGAAGTCGCTCATCCGCACGATGACCGGCTCCGGCGCAAAGGCTGCGGCGAGCATCGAGATGCCCTCGGCGACGCGCTTGACGAAGAAGTCCCGCGGGGACTCGTATGCCGCGATGAGGCTCTCGATCTCGGCCTTGAGCTCGGGCTCCTGGTCGTCCAGCTCGAGCAGCGCCCGGGGGTGGATGCCGATCTGGCGGTTGATGATGAACTCGAGCCGAGCCAGTCCGATGCCCTTGTGGGGCAGGCGGGAGAACTCGAAGGCCTGCTCCGGCGTGCCGACGTTCATCATGATGTCGACCGGGATCTGCGGCATGTCGTCGAGCTCGGTCTCGGTGACCGAGAAGGCGCGCAGGCCCTCGTAGACGAGGCCGGTGTCACCCTCCGCGCAGGACACGGTGACCTCCTGTCCTTCGGCGAGCTCGCGGGTGGCCGAGCCCGTGCCGACGACCGCGGGGATGCCGAGCTCGCGGGCGATGATCGCGGCGTGACAGGTGCGACCGCCCCGGTTGGTGACGATCGCGCTGGCGCGCTTCATCACCGGCTCCCAGTCGGGGTCGGTCATGTCGGCGACGAGGACCTCCCCCGCCTGGAAGTCGTGCATCGACTCGGCGGTCCGCAGGACCCGCACCGCCCCCGCGCCGACCTTCTGGCCGATGGCTCGACCCTCGATGAGCACCGGACCGCGTTCGTCCATCCGGAAGCGTCGGAGGGTGTTGCCGCTCTGGCGCGACTTCACCGTCTCGGGCCGCGCCTGCAGGATGTAGAGCTGGCCGTCGACGCCGTCCTTGCCCCACTCGATGTCCATGGGACGGCCGTAGTGCTCCTCGATCCTCAGTGCGTGCTCGGCGAGCTCGGTGACCTCGGCATCGGTGAGGCTGAGGCGGCCGCGCTGGGTGGGGTCGACGTCGACGAAGTCGATCGACCGACCCACCGCGGAGTCCTCGGTGTAGACCATCTTGGTCTCCTTGCTCCCGACACCGCGCTTGAGGATCGCGGGGCGGCCGGCGCGCAGGGCGGGCTTGTGGACATAGAACTCGTCGGGGTTGACGGCTCCCTGCACGACGGCCTCGCCGAGCCCGTAGCTGCTCGTGATGAAGACGGCATCCGAGAAGCCGGACTCGGTGTCGATGGTGAACATGACACCGGATGAACCGATGTCGGAGCGCACCATCCGCTGGATGCCGGCCGACAGGGCGACCGACTCGTGGTCGAAGCTGCTGTGCACGCGGTAGGCGATGGCCCGGTCGTTGTAGAGCGAGGCGAAGACCCGCTTGATCGCGAGGAGGATGTTGTCGCTGCCGCGCACGTTGAGGAACGTCTCCTGCTGTCCGGCGAAGCTCGCGTCGGGCAGGTCCTCCGCGGTCGCGCTCGAGCGCACCGCCCAGCTGACCTCGTCGCCCGACTCGCTGACGAGGGTGTCGTACGCCGTGCGGATCTCGCTCTCGAGGTCTGCCGGGAACGGCTGCTGCTCGACCCACTCCCGGATCTCCGCACCGGCGACGACGAGCGACCGGGTGTCCTCGACGTCGAGGTCGTCGAGGACCCCGTTGATCCGGTCGGCGAGACCCTGGTGCGAGAGGAACCGCCGGTAGGCCTCGGCAGTGGTCGCGAATCCGTCGGGGACACGCACCCCCGCCGTGGACAGGTGCTGGACCATCTCGCCGAGCGAGGCGTTCTTCCCGCCGACGCGCTCGACGTCGTGGAGGCCGAGGTCGGCGAACCAGACCACGTTCTCGCTGGAGGAGCCGTTCGTGGTGCCGGTCATGGCGGTCCTTTCGTGGGGTCGGCGTCAGCCGAGGTCGGGCAGGCGGCTGCTCTGCATGATGACGGCCGCCATCTCCTCCACCGACATCTTGGCGGAGTTGATCGAGGGAATGCGGTGTGTCCGGTAGAGCGTCTCGGCGTGACGCAGCTCGAAGCTGCACTGCGCGAGGGCGGCATAGGCCGAACCCGGTCGGCGCTCCCCGCGGACCTGGGAGAGCCTGGCCGGCGTCGAGAGGAGCCCGAAGCACTTGGCGGACAGGTGCGAGATGGGCCTGGGCAGCTCGCTGGAGTCGAAGTCCTCGGGCACCAACGGGTAGTTCGCGACCTTGAGCCCGTGCTGCAGCGCGAGGTACATCGACGTCGGGGTCTTCCCGCACCTCGACGGTGCGACGAGGATGAGGTCGGCCTGGTCGAGGTTGCGCAGGCTGGCGCCGTCGTCGTGCTCCATGGCGAACTCGATCGCCTTCATCCTCCGGTCGTAGCGCAGCATGTCGCCGACGCCGTGCAGGGCCGCGGCGCTGTGCGTCGCGTTCACGTGCAGGACCCGCTCGACCGTGTCGAGGTGGGAGCCGAAGAGGTCGATGAAGGCGGCGCGTGTCTCCTGGAGCTCCCGCCGCAGCGCCTCGTCCGAGACGGTCGAGAAGGCGAGCGGCGTGACCGTGTCGCTCATCACGGCGTCGATCTGCGCCACGACGGCCCGGGCCTTCTCCGTCGTCGTGATGAACGGGATCTTGCGGCGGGTGAACGCCTGGCCCGGAAACTGGGCGAGGAGCAGGTTCCCGAGAGTCTCGGCGGAGATCCCGGTGCCACCAGCGAGGAAGAAGACCGGCGTCACCTCCTGTTCAGGCTGCGTGCTGCCGTCGTCTCCGCCCGCCGGCGCCATCGACCGTCCACCCGGCCCCCCGCGCACCTCGCCGGCGGGCTCCTGCTGACGGGTCATCAGGTCAGCGGCCGCTCAGGTCGAGGGCGATGTCGACGATCATGTCCTCCTGCCCCCCGACGAGCTGACGACGGCCAACCTCGAGCAGCAGCGTGCGCACATCGATACCGTAGCGCTCCGACGCGGTCTCGGCGTGGCGCAGGAAGCTCGAGTAGACGCCGGCGTAGCCCAGGGTGAGGGTCTCGCGGTCGACCTGGACGGGGCGGTCCTGCAGCGGGCGGACGATGTCGTCGGCGGCGTCCTGCAGGGCGAAGAGGTCGCAGCGGTGCTTCCAGTCCTGCAGGTTCGCCACGGCGATGAACGGCTCGATCGGGCAGTTGCCCGCCCCGGCGCCGTGTCCGGCGAGGGAGGCGTCGACGCGAGTGACGCCCTCCTCAACGGCGACGACGGAGTTGGCCACGGCGAGGGAGAGGTTCTGGTGGGCGTGGATGCCGATCTGGGTTGCCGGGTCGAGCACGTCGCGGTACGCCCGGACCCGTTCGCGAACCCCGTCCATCGTGAGGCGACCGCCGGAGTCGGTGACGTAGACGCACTGGGCGCCGTAGGACTCCATGAGCTTGGCCTGGGCAGCCAGGACCGGCGCGGTGCTCATGTGGCTCATCATGAGGAAGCCGGAGACGTCCATGCCCATCTCCCTGGCCTTGCCGATGTGCTGCGCCGACACGTCGGCCTCGGTGCAGTGCGTGGCGACACGAACCGAGCGCACACCCAGGGAGTAGGCGTCCTCCAGCTCGGCGATCGTGCCGATGCCCGGCAGGAGCAGGGTGGTGAGCGTGGCCTGGGTGATGTTCTCGGCAGCGGCCTCGATCCAGGCCCAGTCGCTGTGCGATCCCGGTCCGTAGTTGAGGCTGCCTCCCGCGAGCCCGTCGCCGTGTGCGACCTCGATGGCGTCGACGCCGGCGGCGTCGAGCGCCGCGGTGATCCGCCCGACGTCGGTGGGACTGATGCGGTGGCGCACGGCGTGCATCCCGTCACGCAGCGTGACGTCCTGGATGTAGAGGCGTGGGGTGTCGGTCATGGCGTCTGCTCCCGGAGTGGTGAGTGCGGTGGGCCCGGCCTGCGGTTCGGCGGTGCTCATGCGGTCACCGCCGGGGTCGGTGCCGCGGCTCTGGCCGCAGCGCGGTCGACCATGCTCTCGGCCACGCGCAGTGCGGCCGACGTCATGATGTCCAGGTTCCCGGCATACGCGGGCAGGTGCATTCCCGCCCCTTCGACCTGGAGGAAGACGCTGACCTTCGTCGTCACCGTCGACGAGCCCCGCGGCAGGAGCGTGTGCACCGGCTCGTCCTCGGCAACCGGGGTGAACTGCACCTCCTGCTTGAGGCTGTAGCCGGGCACGTACTTCTTGACCTCCTCGACCATCCGGTCGACGGACTCCCGGATGGCGTCGTGGTCGGCGTCCCCGATGAGGGCGAAGACGGTGTCCCGCATGATGAGCGGCGGCTCCGCCGGGTTGAGGATGATGATGGCCTTGCCGCGCTGTGCGCCCCCGACCTTCTCGATCCCCACGGTGGTCGTCTCGGTGAACTCGTCGATGTTGGCTCGCGTGCCCGGGCCGGCGGACTTGGACGCGATCGACGCGACGATCTCGGCGTAGGCGACGGGGGTGACGCGCGAGATCGCGGCGACGATGGGGATCGTCGCCTGACCACCGCAGGTGACCATGTTGACGTTGTCCGCGTCGTCCTCCAGGTGCTCGTCGAGGTTCACCGGCGGGACGACGTAGGGACCGATCGCGGCAGGCGTGAGGTCGACGAGCTTCTTGCCGTATGCCGCGAGCTTGGCCGCGTTGGCCACGTGGGCCTTCGCGGACGTGGCGTCGAAGACGATCCCGATCTCGTCGAAGTGCTCCATCGCGATGAGCCCGTCGACGCCCTCGTGGGTCGTGGGGACGCCCAGGCTCGCCGCGCGGCGCAGGCCGTCCGACTCGGGGTCGATACCCACCATGGCCCCCATCTCGAGGTTCGTGGACAGGCGCATGACCTTGAACATGAGGTCGGTTCCGATGTTGCCCGGACCGATGATGGCCACCTTGGTCTTGCTCATGAGGGATCCTTCGTCGCGGGATTCGAGGACAGGGGTGCGGGGGCAGGTGCGCGGTCGGCCGTGAAGGTCACGCCCACCGTGCCGAGCGAGGAGATCTCGGCGCGGAACGTGGTGCCGGGAGTGACGGGGTGCATCGGGCCCAGGGCACCCGAGAGCACGACCTGGCCGGCCCGCAGCGGGTCACCGACCTCCTGGGCGGTGCGGGCGAGCCAGAGCAGCGCCAGGAGCGGGTCGCCCAGGCAGGCGGCTCCGTTCCCCTCCGAGACCACGACGCCGTCGGCCGTCATGCGCATCGTCACGGCGACCGGGTCGAACTCGTCGAGGCGCAGCCGCGTCGAACCGAGCACGAAGAGCGCGCTCGAACCGTTGTCCGCGACGGTGTCGGTGATCCGGATGTCCCACCCGGCGACCCGGCTGTCGACGATCTCGAGCGCGGCCACCGCATGGTCGACGGCCTCGCGCACGGTGTCGAGGTCGAGGTCGTCGGCGACGAGGTCGGCGCCCAGCACGAAGGCGACCTCGGCCTCGATCCGGGGCTGGAGCAGTGCGTCCGTCGGCACGGCGACGAGGCCGGACACGTCCATGTCGTCGAAGAGGACGCCGAAGTCGGGCTGGTCGACACCGAGCTGGCGCTGGACCGCCGGTGAGGTGAGACCGATCTTGCGTCCGACGACACGGCCCCCTGCAGCACGTCTGCGTTCGGCGAGAAGGTGCTGGACGGCATACGCCCTGCCGAGGTCGGTCTCCCCGATCAGGTCACGCACCGGAGGGCACGGCTGCCCCGTCCGGGCGGCGGTCTCGAGGCGCTCGACGGCCTCGATGACGGCAGGTTCGGGGGCGACGTCTGTCGTCTTCTCGGATGAGATGGTCATGGGACCTCCTGGGGGCTCCATGACAGCGTGGCCGCTCGGCGTGAGAAGTTCCACGGTGAGGTTCCACTGAGTGGAACGCCATTTTCCTGCGAGCGTCAGCCCCGGCCCAGCGCGGACCTGCGGGCAAGGGTGGCGGCGACCCCGGCCGCCGCGGCCCGCAGGGCCACGGTGTGCTTCTCGGGCTGGAAGCGGACGACGGGGCCGGTGACGCTGATGGCGGCGACGGGCCGGTCCTCGGCGTCGAGCACCGGCGCGGCGACGCAGACGATGCCCACGGCGGACTCCTCGTACTCGAAGGCCACTCCCGTCTCGATCACGCTGTCCAGCTGACGACGTAGCGGCCCCGGCGCGATGACCGTCCGTGCAGTCCTGCGGGTCAGGCCGGCTGCCACCACGTCGGCGAGGAGCTGCGGCGCCGAGTGCGCCAGGAGCACCTTGCCGATCGCGGTGCAGTGCAACGGCATTCGGCCACCCACACGTGACGGTGCCGCCGCCTGCCGATGCCCGCCGATCTTGGCGACGTACACCACCTCCTGTCCCTCGAGCACGCCGAGGTGCACCGTCTCGTGGGTGCGCTCACGCAGGTCCTCCATGAACGGTGTCGCCACCTCCAAGAGCCGCCTCTCCACCGACGCCCGCATGCCGAGCTCGAAGACCAGGCCGCTCAACCGGTATCCGTTGGCCGTGCGTTCCAGCAGTCGGGCCGCCACCAGGTCACCCACGACCCGGTGCAGGGTCCCCTTGGCAAGCCCCGTTCGTCGGCCCAGCTCGGCCAGCGGGACCCCGTGGTCCTGGGCCGAGAAGGCGAACAGCACAGCAACGACCTTCCCCAGCAGAGTGCCGGTGTCAACCGGCAGCGCCGGGTCCCGGGGCGCCGGATCCGGGGTCTGCATGAGGTCCACCGAACCCGAGGGATGCCTCAGGCGTCAACTGCCGGCCCACGGACGGGTGGCCAGGGGCGCCACCATCGACTGGATGGTCAGGCGTCCCGGCGGCCCTAGTTCTCGCAGCCGATGCCGTCGTCGTCCCGGTCCAGCTTCGGGGCGTATCCGGGGTCTCCGCGGCGAATCGGCGCCGCGCCGGCCGCGCGCACCGCGTCACAGTTCTCGTAGGACACCTCGGAGGAGGTCTCGGAGGAGGCCTCGGCCAGCGTTGCCGCGGCGGCGGCCTCCGCCGCCGCGGTCGCCGCCTTGGCTTTGGCTGCGGCGACAGCCTTCATCCGTGCGTCCGATGCCGCCTTGGCCTTTGCCGCGGCTGCGGCCTTGGCCTTGGCCACCGCTGCTGCCTTCACCTGAGCGGCGGCTACTGCCTGGGCCTTCGCCACGGCGTCCGCCTTGGCCTTGGCTTCCGCCGCCGCCTTGGCCGTCGCTGCCGCGGCGGCAGCCGCAGCAGCCTTGGCCTCCGCTTCGACCTTCGCCTTCGCGTCGGCTGCCGCCTCGGCCGCCGCCGCCTTCGCTGCTCCCGTGTCCGTGGTGGGGACAGCAGCGAGTGGTTGGGCCCCGGACGGCTGGCCGGTGCTGGTGGCGCTCGTCGTGCCACACCCTGTCAGTGCCCCTGCGGCCAGGACCAACCCGGCCGTGGTCGTGATGATGATTCTGCGCATCCCGCGTCCCCCTCGTTCTCGAACCGAACTCGGGGACCCTATCGCCGCATCGACGGACCGCGTGGGTCTTTGGCGGAACCCGTCAACAGCCCTTCGACTCAGGCGTCGACGATGACCGGGATGATGAGGGGGCTGCGGCGGTGGGCACGGAGGACGGCGGACGAGGCCGCGCGGCGCACGAGCTCCTCCAGCTGCTCGAGGTCCTCGATCCGGTCCGTGCTCGCCTTGGTGAGGGCCTTCTGGATCGCCGGGGTCGCGGAGGAGAAGTCGGTCCCCTCCGGCGGGAACCCGTGGGCGAGGTACTCCGGCTCCTCGACGAGGTTGCCCGTGTCCGGGTCGACGATGCACACGATCGTCACCACGCCCTCCTCGGCGAGGGTGCGTCGCACGTGCAGGCTCTCCTCCGTCGCGCCGCCGACCGTCATGTTGTCCACGTAGACGAGGCCCGCGGGGACGCTGCCGGTGATCCTGGCGCGCCCGTCGACGAGGTCGATGACGCTGCCGTCCTGGGCGATGAGGACCCGGTCGGGGTCGATGCCGGTCCGGATGGCGATGTCGGCGTTGGCGCGCAGGTGGCGCCACTCCCCATGGACAGGCAGCACGTTGGTGGGCTCGATGATGTTGAAGCAGTAGGCGAGCTCACCGGCGCTGGCGTGCCCGGACACGTGCACCTTGGCGTTGCCCTTGTGCACGACGTTGGCGCCCCACCGGGTCAGCTCGTTGATGACGCGGTAGATCGCGTTCTCGTTGCCGGGGATGAGCGAGCTGGCCATGAGCACGGTGTCGCCCTCGGTGATGCTCACCGGGTGGTCCCGGTTGGCCATCCGGGCCAGCGCCGCCATCGGCTCACCCTGGGACCCCGTGGCGATGATGGTGATCTGGTCCGGCCGCAGGCGGTCGAGCGCCTTGAGGTCCTTGACGACGAGGCCGTCGGGGATGGTGAGGTAGCCGAGCTCCCGGGCGATGCCCATGTTGCGCACCATCGAGCGTCCGACGAACGCGACCTTGCGACCGTGCTGGTGGGCCGAGTCGAGGATCTGCTGGATGCGGTGGACGTGGCTGGCGAAGCTGGAGACGATCACCCGCCCCTTGGTCGTGCGGAAGACCGTGTCGATCGCGGGGGCCAGCTCGCCCTCGGAGACGGTGAACCCGGGGACCTCAGCGTTGGTGGAGTCGACGAGGAAGAGGTCGACGCCCTCCTCGCCGAGGCGGGCGAACGCGCGCAGGTCGGTGACCCGGCCGTCGAGCGGGAACTGGTCCATCTTGAAGTCGCCGGTGTGCAGCACGAGCCCGGCCGCGGTCCGGATCGCGACCGCGAGCCCGTCCGGGATGGAGTGGTTCACCGCGACGAACTCGCAGTCGAAGGGCCCGAGCGTGCGACGGTCACCCTCGGCCACCACGACCGTCCTGGGCTTGATGCGGTGCTCGGCGAGCTTGGCCTCGAGCAGCGCCAGCGTCAGCCGCGACCCGACGACGGGGATGTCCGGCCGTTCACGCAGCAGGTACGGGACGCCGCCGATGTGGTCCTCGTGGCCGTGGGTCAGCACGATCGCGTCGATGCGGTCGAACCGGTCCTTGAGCCAGGTGAAGTCGGGCAGGATCACGTCGACACCGGGCTGGTGCTCGTCGGGGAAGAGCACGCCGCAGTCGACGATCAGCAGGCGACCCGCGTGCTCGAAGACCGTCATGTTGCGACCGATCTCCCCGAGACCGCCGAGCGGCACCACGCGGAGCCCGTTCGGGGGAAGAGCCGGAAGGGTGTCGCCGCTCTTGCGGCGGGGTCCGCGGCGGCTCATCGTCGCCCCACCCACGTCGGCTGCTGACACGCGTGGTGTCCCGGGTGGTCCTGACGTGCTGGTTTCACGTGTACTCCGATGTGACGGGGAGGGTGGGCAGGGGCGGTGCTCGGACGCGCGCCCCGCCGGCCGGTGGATTTCACCCCCCAGTGTGCTGCCGCGGGCGGGCGCAGGGCGAATCCGCCCCGGCTCACGGCCGGGAGGAGGGTGCTCAGGTGAGCCGGTCGGCCAGGTCGGTGAGCGACGTGCAGGTGAGGTCCGGCGGGGAGAAGTAGCCGGGATAGGTGCCACCGTCCCGGTTGACCCACGCCGTGGCCAGACCGGCCCTGGCGGCTCCGTCGATGTCCCAGGGGTGGACCGCGACGAGCATGGCCACGCCCGCGGCGACTCCACACCGCTCGAGGGCATGGGCGTAGGCGGCGGGCGCGGGTTTCCACACCCCCGCGTCCTCGACGGACAACAGCTGCTCGAAGCGGTCGCCCACGCCTGCCCGGCCGAGAAGGCCCTGCGCGACCGAGGCGGAGCCGTTGCTCAGCGTGACGAGGCGAATGCCGAGAGCGGCGAGCGCGGCAGCGCCGGCGGGGACGTCGGGGTGCACGGTGAGGGTGGCGAATCCGTCCATGACGTGCTCGACGGCCTCTGGCAGGGGGCGGTCGAGGACGTGCCGCTGGAGCACGACCGTCAACGACCCGGTGGCCAGCCGGGTGAACGGCGCACTCCCGCCGGCGACCGTGAGGGCGAACCCGTCGCGCAGCAGGCCCGCGAACCAGCCGGCCGCCAGATCGGGTGGCGCCCCCACGTCCTCGAAGCGCCCTTGCATCGGCGACATGTCGGAGAGCGTCTCGTTGACGTCGAAGACCAGCAGCCGGGGGCGTCGGGGGCCGTCCACGCTGACGGGCAGGTCCGGCTCCACGCCCGGTGCCGGGGCGGCGTTCCCGTTGGTCATGCGGCGACTCTATGCCTCCCCCGGGGGGTGCCCTTCAGTCGTCGTCGAAGAGGTCCTGGCCGTCGATCGTCCCGGCGGTCTCGTCGATCGCCTCGACGGTGGCCGTCGGCTCGGGCTCTGCCGAGGGACGGCGGTCGAGGTGGACGCCGGCGATCATGCAGCGCACGGAGCCGCCCGCGAGCTCGATCGTGGGGATCTCGACGGCGACGATCTCGCACGACTGCTCGATCGCCTCCACCTGGTCCGGGCGGAGGCTGCGTCGGGCACGGGCCGACATCGCCATGATGTAGCGACGGCGGCCCTCCGACGTGCGGCCGCACAGCTCGACGGCGTTGCCCGCGAACTCGCGGATCTGCTGCTCGGTCAGCTCGACGACCGTGCGCCCGTTGACCGACAGGCGTTCACGCACCTGCTCGCGCCGCTCCGGGTCGGGGATCATCTCCAGCGCGATCATGGCGACGTCCGTGCCGATGCAGGCGACGACGTTGGTGTGGTAGACCGGCACGCCGTCGGAGTCGACGGCGTCGAACGCCATCGGCTCGTAGGCGAAGTCGGTGCAGAACCGCTCGAGGACGGCGATGTCGGCCCGGTGTGAGCGCGCGGTGTAGGCGACGCGGGAGACGTGGTCGAGCACCATCGCCCCGGTGCCCTCGAGGAAGATGCCGTCGGGCTCCAGGCCGGAGTAGTCGACGATCGCCTGCACCCGGTAGTCCGACTTGAGCATCTCGAGGACGTCGGCCCGGCGCTCGTGACGCCGGTTCGACGCGTACATCGGGTAGACGGCGACGTACCCACCGGCGTGGGTGGACAGCCAGTTGTTCGGGAAGACGCTGTCGGGCCGGGTGTGGTCCTCGTCGGCGAAGACGTGGACCTTCACCCCGGCCTCACGCAGGGCGTCCGCCAGCGCGTCCATCTCGGCCAGGGCCTTTGCCGCCGTGGCGTCGTCGGACTGGCCGGTCGGGATGTCGCGCTGGAACGCGTTGTCAGCCGCGGTTGCCGGGTTGGGCTGGAACCGTTCGGCACGGATCAGGATGACGGCAGACGGGGCCTGTGCACTCACGCAGGGAATCTAGACCATCGCGTATGCCGTCCCGGCGCGGGTCGATCAGAAGCCGCCCCCGAAGTCCCCGCCGCCGAAGTCGCCACCACCGAAGTCGGACCCCCCACCGAAGTCCGAGCCGGCGGAGTAGTCCGAGCCACCCCCGTCGCCCCAGGTGCCACCGCCCGCATCGCCGCCCGCGTCACCGCCACCGTCACCCCCCGCGTCACCGCCGTCGGAGCCGCTCTCGGAGCCGCTCTCAGCGCCGGCCTCCCCCGCGTCGGCGGCCTCCGGCGAGTCGCCGTAGCCGTCGAAGAGCGTGTTGGCGATGGCGGACCCGACGACGACACCGGCGATGGTGCCCATCATCGACCCCATCATCATCCCGCCCATGCCCATCCCCGAGCCGCCTCCGAACGAGCCGCGGCCGAACGTGCGCTCGAGGGTCCCGGGCTGTCGCATCTCGGCCCGGGTCGCGGCCCGGGCGAGGTCGTGCGGCTCGGCGCTGGCCGGGGCCTCCCCCTGCGGAGCTCCCTGCGTCAGCTCGGTGAGCACCTGCTGGCGCTGCTCGGGGGTGAGGCGGGCGAACGCCTCGGCGTGGACCTGCTCCAGCGACTCCGGAGGGGCGGTGCGCAGCAGGTAGCGGTATCGGGCCACGGCGCGCTGGTCCTCCGAAGCCGCACCACCGCCGCCGGGTGACGACGCCTGGAACGGCTGCCCCTGCTGCGAGGTCTGCGGCCCGGGTGTGGACCAGGACCCACCAGCGGCTCCGGGCGCCTGACCGTACTGGTCGTGCTGCTGCCGGGGCTCACGGCCGAGAAGCTTGTCGAGAAGTCCCACTGTTCCTCCTGAGGTCCGGCCGGGCCCGCGCCGCGGCCTTCCCCCCAGCATGCCCCGGCCGACGCCTCAACGGGTGAGTGCGAGCGACCCCATCGCGACGAGCCAGCTGACGAAGCTGCCGACGAGAAAGTACTCGGTGACCTCGTCGATGCCGTCGCCCTTGACGCTCGTCGCGTCGTCCTTGGCCGACTGCAGCTCCGGGAAGCGGATGAGACCCTTGGCGGCGATGACGATGCTCGCGGCCGTCACCTGGCCGGCGAGCCCCAGCCCGAGGATGAAGACGCGCTCCATGGGTCCGAGGAGCCGCCCACCCTTGAGCTTCTCGGACGGCTGGGCGCCGGTCGCTCCGCCGGTGGCCGACGGGCGCAGGGCACCGACGCTGACGAGGACGAGGCGCACGATGACGTTGCCGGTGGCGAGGTTGGCGACGAACAGCCCGACGACGAGGAGCAGGCGAGCGACGGGTCGGTCACCGGAGAGGGGCAGGTCGGCCCAGTCGAGCCACCGGCCCAGCGGGCCACCGGGGGTCGAGGCGAACCCGGACGTGGCGACGAGGGCGACGGCGGTGCCGCCGAGCAGCAGGAGCGCCTGCGCATGTCCGCCACCGCGCCTCAGCGAGCGCTCGGACAGGAGCACCCACCCGGCGAGGGGCACGACGGACGCGAGGAGGGCGACGAGGTCGGCAGCACCGGAGAGACCGGCGAGGAGCCCCACCGCGACCACGGTCACCGCGCCGGCGGGCACCGCGGCGCGACGGACGTGGCGCTGGTCCACGGACCGCAGCAGGTCGGCGACCCCCACACCGAGCAGCCACACCGCGAGCCAGGTCACGGCAGGCTCCTCAGCAGCTCGTGGCACCGGACGATGACGGCGAGTCCGTCGGCGCGAACGCGCTGCGACACCGCCGACGGGCTGATGCCCTCGGCTGCCGCCAGCTCACGTTGCGTCATGCCCTCGAGGAGTCCTCTCAGCAGTCGTGCCGACCGCTTCGACAACGAGCCAACCAGGTGGTCCTGACACTGGAGCGCCGCCTCGACCGCGAGGGCGGTCCCGTCGGGGTCCGGCTCGCCCTCGGCCAACCGGTATGCCGTGTGGACGTGCTGCATCGCTCCCCGCTCCGCCTGCTCCTCCACCTCGACGATGGCCCGGCGAGCGGCCCACCACCCCGGACCGTCCTTGATGCCGCGCGCCTCGTCGAGGGTGGTCGTGGCGCCCCGGCCGATCCCGTAGCGGGTCTCGGTCTCCGGCTGCAGGGCCAGTCGTGTCCGGAGCGCGGCCTCGAGGGCTGCGCCGAGGTGGGGGTAGACGGCCTGGAACTCGTCCCCGACCGTGACCTCGAGCGGCTCCACGGACGACACTCGCGCGTTGGTGTCCGCGAGCGCCGCCTCCACCACCCGGTGCAGCCGACGGCGGTCCGGGCTCTCGCGCGAGGCCACGAGGTCCCCGATGAGGACGACGGGTGCGAGCTGACGGTGGACCATGTTCAGATCATACCTTCATATCCACGGAGTTCAGGTATGAACTTCACTTCGTCATCCTGAAGCCGGGGGCTGAACCCTCGCTGATGTGGTGCGATCGCCCCATCGGACTGTCGCTTGAGAGGTGGGAGGGCCATCATGGGATAACGGGCCCCGCGGCCCGTGACGACGGGGACTTCGGTCCCACCGGACCTCCGCCGCCCGGCCCACCCCCTCGTGGAGGCAGAGATGAGCGGTACCACCTCACCCGTCCCCAAGTCCCGCATCGTCGTCGGAATCGACGGTTCCGCGCACGGCTGGGCCGCCCTGGCCTGGGCTGCAGAGGAGGCGTCCCGCCGGTCGCGAAGCCTGCACCTCATCCACGCCTTCGCGCCGGACATCCCCATGCTCGGCTTCGGCACGACCGACCAGAGCTCGATCCGTGAGGAGGGAGAGCGGCTCCTCGCCACCGCCACGGCACGCGCCCACGCCGTCGACCGGGGAATTACGGTGACGACGTCGCTGCCTCCCGGCTACGCCTCCCGCTCCCTCGTCGCCGCCTCTCACGACGCCGCGCTCGTCGTCCTCGGCGCCGTCGGTCATGGTCTGCTCAGCCGCGCCAGCATCGGAGCGGTGGCCCAGCAGGTCGCCGCTCACGCCACCTGCCCGGTCGTCATCGTCGGACACGAGGGCCACACCGAGGCGCTCCACCACCGGGTCGTCGTCGGGGTGGACGGCTCGAAGCCCTCCATGGCAGCGCTGCGCACCGCCTTCCACCACGCGGCGCAGCGCGACGCCGAGCTCGTCGTGGTCCACGCCTGGGAGGCCAAGGGGCCCGAGGACCCCACGCTGACGACGGAGTCGAGCTGGCCGGCATACGAGGGAGAGCTCGAGCGGGCCGTGGGTCGCGAGATCTCGACGATCAGCGCGGAGCACCCGGCCGTCAAGGTCGTGCACCAGGTGGTGCGCAGCGCACCGGTGGCGGCGCTCATCCAGGCTGCGGATTCCGCCGACCTCGTCGTCGTCGGCGCCCGCGGCACGGGAGGCTTCCCGGGCCTGCACCTCGGCTCAGTCTCGAACCGGCTCCTGGGCCGCACCGCCTGCCCGCTGGTCCTCGTGCACCCGCGGGAGCCGTGAGGTCGCACCGAGCTGGTCGAGGACGAACGCCCACTCCCACGCCACCTGCTCCCACGCGGCGTAGCGGCCACTGCGGCCACCGTGGCCGGCGGCCATCTCGGTGCGCAGGAGGACCGGCCGGGTCGCGGGGTCATTGGTGACGGTGGCGCGCAGCCGGGCCACCCACTTGGCCGCCTCGGTGAAGTAGACGCGGGTGTCGTTGAGGCTCGTCGTGGCCAGGATCGCGGGGTAGCCGCGTGCCGCGACGTTCTCGTAGGGCGTGTAGGCCTTCATCACGGCATAGACCTCGGGGTCCTCGAGCGGGTTGCCCCACTCCTCCCACTCCCCCACGGTCAACGGCAGGTCGGGTCGGAGGATGGTGGTCAGCGCGTCGACGAACGGCACCGCACCGTGGGCGACCCGGAAGCGGTCGGGGGCGAGGTTGACCACCGCACCGACGAGCAGGCCGCCCGCGGAGCCGCCCTCGAGACCGAGCCGGTCCGGCGCCACCCAGCCGAGCTCGACGAGCCGGTCGGCGCAGGCCACGGTGTCGCTGAACGTGTGCGGCTTGGCGAGCAGCTTCCCCTGGTCGTACCAGTGCCGTCCCATCTCGCCGCCACCGCGCACGTGGGCGGTGGCGTGCACGACGCCGCGGTCGAGCAGCGAGAGGCGGGCCACCGAGAAGTAGGGGTCGCTGGAGTGCTCATAGGCGCCGTATGCCGTGAGCAGCCCGGGGTGCGTCCCGTCCGGTCGCAGGTCGGTCCGGTGGACCACCGAGATCGGGACCCGAGTGCCGTCCTCCGCCGTCGCCCACTCGCGGCGCTGGACGTAGTCGCGCAGGTCGACGTCGCCGAGGACCGGCTGCTGCTTGAGCACCGTCCGCTCCCCTGACGCGAGGTCGAGCTCGAGGACGGTCCGCGGCGTGACGAAGGACTCGTAGACCACCTGCAGCGCGGTCTGCCCGGGCTCGGGGTTGTCGCCCAGGCCGACCGAGTAGATCGGCTCGTCGAACTCGACGGGTGAGGGCGCGGCATACCCGCTCTCGCTCGTGGGGTCCACGGTCAGGAGGGAGAGCGCAGGAAACCCGTTGCGCCGCAGGGCGAGCACCGCCACGCCGTCGAAGGCGTCGACACCGAGGAACCGCTCGCCCTCGCGTCCCTCGAGCAACGGCCGCCACTGGTCGGCGCTCGTCGCGTCGAGCGGGGCCACGGCCAGGTCGGAGTCGGGGTTGTCGGTGTTGTGCACGACGAGGAGGTGGTCGGCGGCCGGCTCGACGTCGTACTCGACGCCGTCGCGGCGCGGGGCGACGACGCGGAAGTCCGCCTCCGGTGTGCTCGCGTCGAGCAGCCACACCTCGGAGGTCGTCTTGGAGCCGAGGGCGAGGATGAGCCAGCGCTCGTCGCGGCTGGTCCCGATGCCCATCCAGAACCGTTCGTCGGCCTCCTCGTGGACGAGGACGTCCTGCGCCGGGTCGGTGCCGACGACGTGCCGCCACAGCTGGTGCGGGCGCCAGGCGTCGTCGACGCGGGTGTAGAAGACCGTGCGGCCGTCGCGCGAGAACTCGACGCCGTAGCCGATGCCGGTGATGGACTCGTCGAGGGTCTCGCCGGTGGTGAGGTCGCGCACGACGAGGTCGAAGCGCTCGTCACCGGTCGTGTCGGTGGCCAGGGCGAGGCGGTCGTGGTCGGCGCTGACGGAGAGCGCGCCGATCGCGAAGAACTCCGAGTCCCCGGCCTCGACGTTGCCGTCGACGAGGACCTGCTCGCCGGCCGGCACCTCGTCGGGCTCGACGACCGGACGAAGGGCCGGGTCGAGCACGGGCACGCGGGCCTGGATCGGGTACTGCTGGCCCTCGACCGTGCGCGAGTAGTACCACCACGGCCCGGACCGCACCGGCACCGACAGGTCGGTCTCGAGCACGCGCGACTTGATCTCGCCGAAGATGCTCTCGCGCAACGGTTTCAGGTGGGCGGTGCGAGCCTCGGCGTAGGCGTTCTCGGCCTCCAGGTGGGCCAGCACCTCGGGGTCGTCACCGTCGCGCAGCCACTCGTAGGGGTCGAGCACGCGGTCACCGTGGTGCTCGCGCACGTGCTCGCGGGTGGCCGCCAGCGGGGGCGTGGGCAGCGTCGGCTCAGCCACCGGTGAGGCACCTCGGGCCCAGGAGCACCTTGAGGTCGCCGAAGAGCGACTCGGTCGCGTCCACGCGCAGCGCGTCGTCGAGCTTGATGAGGGTGCTCCGTCCGGGCTTGGTCAGCTTGAGGTGCACCTCGGTCGCTCCGGGGTGGTTGGACAGGACGCCCTTGAGCTCCTCCATCCGGCCGGTGGTGGCCCGCATGGTGTCGAGGGTGACCACGACGGGACCGCGCGGCCCCTCGGTGATCTCGGGCAGGGTCAGCTCCTGGGCGTAGATCGACACCGAGTCGTCACGGCGGTTGAGCTTGCCCCTCACCACCGCGACGACGTCCTGGGAGAGCATCGTGGACACGGTGAGGTAGGCGCTGGGGAAGAAGAGGCACTCGATCGCACCCTCGAGGTCCTCGACCGTGGCGATCGCCCACAGGTCGCCCTTCTTGGTGCGCTTGATCTGCAGGCCGGTGATGAGGCCGGCCACGGTGACCATCGACCCCTCGGGCTTGCCGTCCTCGGCGCTGAGGCTGGCGATGGAGGTGTCGGCGTGCTGCGCCAGGACGTGCTCGACGCCGAACAGCGGGTGGTCCGAGACGTAGAGGCCGAGCATCTCGCGCTCGAACTGGAGCAGGGTCGACTTGTCCCACTCGAGCGTCGGCACGGGCGACAGGCCCATCATCGTCGCGTCACCCCCACCGGCGTCGTCGGCGCCGCCGAAGGCACCGAAGAGCGAGTCCTGGCCGATCGCCTCCTGGCGCTTGATCGCGACGAAGGCGTCGACGTACTCCTCGTGCACCCGCAGCAGCCCCGCCCGGGTCTGGCCGAGCCCGTCGAAGGCGCCACCCTTGATGAGCGACTCGATGGTCCGCTTGTTGCAGACCACCGCCGGGCACTTGGAGAGGAAGTCGCGGAACGAGGTGAACGCGCCCTTCTCCGCGCGGGCGGCGATGATGGCCTCGACGACGTTGTGGCCGACGTTGCGGATGGCCGCCAGGCCGAAGCGGATGTCGGTGCCGACGGCGGCGAAGCGCGCGACCGAGTCGTTGACGTCGGGCGGGAGCACCTTGATGCCCATGCGGCGGCACTCACCGAGATAGAGGGCCGACTTGTCCTTGTCGTCGCCGACGCTGGTGAGCAGCCCGGCCATGTACTCGGCCGGGTAGTTCGCCTTGAGGTAGGCGGTCCAGTACGAGACCAGACCGTATGCCGCGGTGTGGGCCTTGTTGAACGCGTAGTCCGAGAAGGGGACGAGCACGCCCCAGAGCGCCGCGATGGAGGCCTCGGTGAAGCCCTTGGCCTTCATGCCGTCGGAGAAGGGGACGTACTCGGCGTCGAGGACCTCCTTCTTCTTCTTGCCCATGGCGCGACGGAGGAGGTCGGCGTTGCCCAGGGTGTAGCCGGCGAGCTTCTGGGCGATCTCCATGACCTGCTCCTGGTAGATCACCAGGCCGTAGGTCGTCCCGAGGATCGGCAGGAGGGCGTCGACCATCTCGTGCTGGAGCTGGCCCTTGAGCTGCGGGTCGAGGGGCGTGAGCTCCTGCTTGCCGTTCTTGCGCAGCGCGAAGTTGGTGTGGGCGTTGACGCCCATCGGGCCCGGGCGGTAGAGCGCGAGGGCCGCGGAGATGTCCTCGAAGTTGTCCGGCTGCATGAGCTTGAGCAGGGTGCGCATGCCGCCGCCGTCGAGCTGGAACACGCCGAGGGTGTCACCGCGCGAGAGCAGCTGGTAGGTGGCCTTGTCGGTCATGTCCTTGGACAGGGCGTCGAGGTCGAGGTCCTCGCCGCGGTTGGCCTTCACGTTCTCGATCGCGTCGTCGAGGATCGTGAGGTTGCGCAGGCCGAGGAAGTCCATCTTGACCAGGCCGAGCGTCTCGCAGGTCGGGTAGTCGAACTGGGTGAGGACCTGCCCGTCCTGCAGGCGCTTCATGATCGGGATGACGTCGATGAGCGGCTCGCTGCTCATGATGACGCCGGCGGCGTGCACGCCCCACTGCCGCTTCAGCCCCTCGAGGCCCTTGGCGGTCTCGACGATCTCCTTGAAGTGCGGCTCGGTCTCGACGAGCGTGCGGAACTCGCTGCCCTCGGCGTAGCGCGGGTGCTGCGGGTCGTAGATGCCCGAGAGCGGCACGCCCTTGCCCATGACGTCGGCCGGCATCGCCTTGGTCAGCTGCTCGCCGACGTTGAACGGGTGGCCCATGACGCGAGCGGAGTCCTTGACCGCCTGCTTGGCCTTGATGGTGCCGTAGGTGACGATCTGGGCGACGCGCTCCGAGCCGTACTTCTCGGTGACGTAGCGGATGACCTCGCCGCGCCGGCGCTCGTCGAAGTCGATGTCGAAGTCGGGCATGGAGGCGCGCTCGGGGTTGAGGAAGCGCTCGAAGATCAGCCCGTGCGGGATCGGGTCGAGGTCGGTGATCTTCATGGCGTAGGCACACATGGACCCGGCGCCGGAGCCACGGCCCGGGCCGACCCGGATGCCCTGCGCCTTGGCCCAGTTGATGAAGTCGGCGACGACGAGGAAGTAGGAGGCGTAGCCCTTGGAGGCGATGACCTCGATCTCGTACTCGGCCTGCTTCCGGGCGTACTCGGGGACGCCGTCGGGGAAGCGGTCGCGCAGCCCGGTGTGGACCTCCTTGACGAACCAGGACTCCTCGCTCTCCCCCGGCGGGCACTCGAACCGCGGCATGTAGCGGCCCTCGCCCTCGGTGAAGGACACCTCGCACATGTCGGCGACGAGCAGCGTGTTGTCGCAGGCCTCGGGGAACTCGCGCCACGTGTGCCGCATCTCGGCCGCGGACTTGAGGTAGTAGCCGTCGCCGTCGAACTTGAACCGGTTGGGGTCCATGAGCGTGGACCCGGACTGCACGCACAGGAGGGCGCCGTGGGCGGTCGAGTCCTCCGGGTAGGTGTAGTGGCTGTCGTTGGTGGCGAGCAGCGGGAGGTCGAGCTCCTTGGCCAGGCGCAGGAGGTCCTTGATGGTGCGGCGCTCGATCTCGTTCTGGTGGTCCATGACCTCGCAGAAGTAGTTCTCGGCGCCGAAGATGTCGCGGTAGTCGCTCGCCGCCTGCTTGGCCAGGTCGTACTGGCCGAGCCGGAGCCGGGTCTGGATCTCGCTCGACGGGCAGCCGGTCGTCGCGACGAGCCCCTGGCCGTACTCGCTGAGCAGCTCACGGTCCAGGCGCGGCCACTTCGCGTAGACCTGGTCGAGCGAGGCCAGGCTGTCCATCCGGAAGAGGTTGCGCAGGCCGTTGTTGTTCTTGGCGAGCAGCGTCATGTGCGTGTAGGCGCCGGAGCCGGACACGTCGTCGCCCTGCCGGGTGCGCTCGTCGCCCCACTTCACGCGGGTCTTGTCGGTGCGGTGCGTGCCGGGCGTGACGTAGGCCTCGAGGCCGATGATCGGCTTGACCCCGGTGCCCTGGGCCTTGCGCCAGAACTCGTGGGCGCCGTAGAGGTAACCGTGGTCGGTCATGGCGAGCGCCGGCATACCCAGCTCGCCGGCACGCTGGAACAGGTCGCCGATCCGGGCCGCGCCGTCGAGCATGGAGTACTCGGTGTGGACGTGCAGGTGGACGAAGTTGTCCGTGCGGTCCGGGGCTGGGGAGGAGGTAGGCGAGGACATCGCCGCCCATCCTAGGTCGGTCCGGCGACAGCGCCGACGGACACTCCACGCAGTGACGGATGTGACCGGTGAGACGGTCGCACCGACGCCTCAGAGGCGCTCGAGCGCGCTCTGGAGGTCCTCGGGATAGGTGCTCTCGTAGGTGACCCACTCCCCCGAGCCGGGGTGCTCGAAGCCCAGCCCGACGGCGTGCAGCCACTGCCGCTCGAGCCCGAGCTTCCTGGCCAGCGTCGGGTCGGCGCCGTAGGTGAGGTCCCCCACGCAGGGGTGGCGCAGCGCCGAGAAGTGCACCCGGATCTGGTGGGTGCGCCCGGTCTCGAGGTGGACCTCGAGCAGGCTCGCGTGCCGGAACGCCTCGATCAGCTCGTAGTGGGTGACGGCGGCCTTGCCCGAGTCCATGACGGCGAACTTGTAGTCGTGGCCCGGGTGGCGGGCGATCGGGGCGTCGATCGTGCCCACGAGCGGGTCAGGGAGGCCCTGGACCAGCGTGTGGTAGGTCTTGTCCACCCGGCGCTCCTTGAACGCCCGCTTGAGCAGCGAGTAGCCGCGCTCGCTCTTGCAGACGACCATGAGGCCGGACGTGCCGACGTCGAGCCGCGAGACGATGCCCTGGCGCTCGCTGGCGCCGCTCGTGGAGATCCGGTAGCCGGCGGCAGCCAGGCCACCGAGGACGGTCGGCCCGGTCCAGCCGACGCTGGGGTGGGCGGCCACGCCGACCGGCTTGTCGACGACGACGATGTCGTCGTCGTCGTGGATGATCGCCATCCCGGGCACCGGCTCGGCGACGACCTCGAGGGTGGGGCTGGGGTCGTTGCCGGGAAGGGTGACCTCGAGCATGTCGCCGCCGTGGACCCGGTGCGACTTGCCGACGCTGGCGCCGTTGACGCTGACGCCACCGTCGGCCGCGAGGTCGGCGGCACGGGTGCGGGAGAGGCCGAACAGGCGTGCCATGGCGGCGTCGACGCGCTCGCCCTGGAGGCCCTCGGGGACGAGGACGGTGCGGTCGTCAGACATCGCGCGACCCCGCGTCGGTGCGGACGTGGTCGGCTTCGTGCCGCCCGTGCGTCACACCCTCGAGCGGTATGCCGCGCACGGCCAGGACCGCGCCGAACGCCGCCGCGCCGACGATGGCGATGTCGGCGACGTTGCCGATGAACAGTCCGAAGTAGTCGATGAAGTCGACGACGTGGCCGCGGCCGAAGCCGGGCTCACGCAGGATCCGGTCGATGAGGTTGCCGATCGCGCCGCCGAGGAGCAGGCCCAGCGTGACCGCCCACCCGCGGTCGCCCACCCGCGTCGCCGCGCGGCCGACCCAGACGACGATGCCCAGCGCGACGAGCGTCAGCAGCCAGGTGACCCCGTCGCCGAGCGAGAACGCGGCCCCGGGGTTGCGGATGAGGTTGAGCCGCAGCAGGGAGCCCACGAGCTCGCGCGGCTCGCCCGGGGTCAGCGCGGCCAGCGCCCACACCTTGGAGCCCTGGTCGAGGACCAGCGTGAGCACGCCGACGGCCACGAGGAGGCCGAACAGCCGCGACCGGCCCTGGACCTCGTCCCGAGCCGGTGCGGTGGTGGACTGGGCGCTGGGCGTCAGCGGCGTTCCTGTTTCATCTTGCATGGCATGCATAGGGTCGCACGAGGAGCGGCCTGCAGGCGAAGTTTGCCGATCGGCTGCCCACAGGACTCGCAGACGCCGTAGGTGCCGTCGTCGAGGCGCTCGAGCGCGTGCTCGTTCTGCCGGAGCATCTCACGGGCGTTGTCGGCCAGCGCGATCTCCTGCTCCCGCTCCCACGTCTTGGCACCGGCGTCGGCCTGGTCGTCACCGGCACCGTCCCCGGAGTCGCGCAGCAGCTCGGACAGCTCGGTCTCGGCCTGGGTGAGCTCGGCACGCAGCTGGGCGACGTCGGCCTCGATCTCGGCGCGGACCGCCTTGAGCTCGGCCGCGGTCCACGGGGACTCGTCCTCGCGGACCACCAGCTTGGCCTTGCCGGCCGCGGCGGACGAGGCCCTCTTGGCCGCGGGGACGCTCTTGCTGGCCGGGGCCGTGGAGGTCGCCGCAGCCTTCGCGGGCGCGGCCTTGGTGGCGGGGGCCTTCTTTGCGGGCGCGGCCTTGGTCGCGGGAGCCTTCTTGGCGGGCGCGGCCTTGGTGGCAGAGGCCTTCTTGGCCGGCGCAACCTTGGTCGCGGGGGCCTTCTTGGCCGGCGCAGCCTTGGTCGCGGGGACCTTCTTCGCCGGGGCGGCCTTCGTCGGGGCAGCCTTGGTCACGGAGGTCTTCTTCGCCGGGGCGGCCTTCTTGGCGGGCGAGGTCTTCGCCGCCTTGGGCGCCGACGTCCGGGTGGTGGAGGCCTTGGCCGTCGACGCCGCCCCGGGCTTGTCGGCAGCGGGCTTCGTCGTCCGGCCCAGCGCCTTCTTGACCACGGCCAGCGCCGAGGACGCCTTGCCGGATCCGGTCGTCGTGGTCCCGGAGGGAGCGCGCTTGGCAGCCATGACTGTCCTCACTCGTCAACAAAGGTCGGGCCCCGAGGGCTCGACCACGTGCGGTGAGGATAAGCCCTCGGACTGCCCTTCACAACGCAAAACGCCACATGACCTGCAGAGCCGCCCCACGGCATACCCGGGAGGAACGCCGCAGGGCACCCGGGAGAACCCGGGTGCCCTGCGGCGGTGCTCGGTCGAGACCGCTCAGGTGGTCTGCTCGCTGGGCTCCTCGACGTCGACCGCGGTCTGGTCGAGCTCCTCGAGCTGGCTCTCGATGTAGCTCTTGAGCCGGGCGCGGTAGTCGCGCTCGAAGCTCCGGAGCTGCTCGATCTTGCGCTCGAGGACGGTCCGCTGCTCGGTGAGCTCCTGGAGGATGGCCGCCTTGCGCTGCTGCGCCTCGTGGACCATGCCGGTGGAACGCTCACGGGCCTCGGTGATGAGCTCCTCACGCTTGGCCTTGGCCTCGGCGAGCATGGTGTCGTGCTGCGTCTGGGCGGTGGTCAGCAGCTCGTCGTGCTGCGCCTGCGCGTTGCTCACGAGCTCGTCGTGCTGGGACTGCGCCGAGCTGAGCAGCTCGTCGTGGCGGGCCTGACCGGTGCTGACCAGCTCCTCGTGGCGCGACTCGGCCGAGCCGACGAGCTCGTCGTGACGGGCCTGGGCCTCGCGCAGGAGCTCGTCGCGGCGGCTCTCACCGGCGGAGACGTGCTCGTCGTGCAGCCGCTGGGCGAGGGCGAGGACGCCGGCCGCCGAGCCGGCCCCCATGGCGCCGGCCCCGACGAGGGCGGCGGCGTCGGAGCCCTCGGAGGGCTGGGCCTGCTGCTCGTTGCTGCGGGCGACGCGCTCTGCGGCCTCGGACTCGGCCTGCTCGGCCTCGGCGCGCGCCTTCTCGATCCGGGCCTGCGCCTCGCGCTCGGCCTCCTCGACGCGAGCGCTGAGGGTGGCGAGCTGCTCGTCGCTGTCGCTGCTGGCGCGCTCGTGCGCGGCCTGCTGGTCCTGCTCGCGCTGCGCCGATGCGGCGTCGCGCTCGCCCACGAGGGAGTCGCGCTCGCCGACCAGGGAGTCGCGCTCGCCCTGGAGGCCGGCCAGCCGGCTCTCGGACTCGGTGAGCTGGGCCTCGAGCTCTGCGATCCGGCTCTCGAGCTCGGAGGTGCGGTCGGGAGCGTCCGACTTCTCCTCGCGGTTCTCGAGCGCCTCGAGCTCTCGCACTCTTGCCTCGAGCTCGGAGTTGCGACCCTCGAGCGTGGCGATCTCCGCGGAGCGGTCGGGGCTCACGGCGGCGGGCACGGGCATCGCCGCGGTGACCGGCTCGAGACCTCGCCCCTCGCGGCAGTCGTTGAGCTGCTGACGGATCTCGTCCTCGGCCTTGGTCATCCGCCGCATCTCGGCGACGATGTCGTCGAGGAAGTCGTCCACCTCACGCTCGTCGTAACCGCGGCGGAACTGGGTGGTCGTGAACGTCTTGTTGAGGACGTCCTCGGGCGACAGCGCCATGTCAACTCCTCTGTGTGCATCGGTTCAGCGCGCCCTGGCAGGGAGACGCAGGGGCTCAGCGCTCCAGACTAGAGGATGGCCGGCGGCGCTCCGAGACCGAGGACCGGGCCGACGGGTCAGGGGATGATCGCGAGGAGCAGGTAGAGGCCGAGGACGAGGACGAGGAAGCCGAGGTCGATCGAGGCGCCGCCGAGCCGGATCGGAGGGATCACCTTGCGCAGCGCGTTGAGTGGCGGGTCGGTGAGGGTGTAGACCGCCTCGGCGATGACGAGCATGATGCCTCGAGGGCGCCAGTCACGGGCGAAGACCCGGATCCAGTCGAGGATGAGCCGCCCGAACACCACCAGCAGGTACAGCCAGACGAGAAGCTTGAGCAGTGACCACACGGCGTCCATGGCGACAGTGTGCGTGAACGGTCTGTGGCCGCGCGGACGCGGGGGTCAGCTCTGGTTGAACAGCGTGCGGCCGGGCACGGCGGCGGACTCCTCGGCCCTGACCTCGACGGTCGAGGGCGAGAGCAGGAAGACCTTGGCGGTGACGCGCTCGATGGCGCCGTGCAGGCCGAACACGAGACCGGCGGCGAAGTCGACGAGGCGCTTGGCGTCGGCGTCGTCCATGTCGGTGAGGTTCATGATGACCGGCGTCCCCTCGCGGAAGTTCTCCCCGATGGTCTTGGCCTCGTTGTAGGTGCGCGGGTGGATCGTCGTGATGCGCGAGATGCCGGTGGCCTCGTGGGTGCGCACGACCTGCGCGACACTGCGACGGTTGAGGGGGGTCACCTCGGCGGCCCGCTCGCGGGGCTCCTCGGCCTCGACGGCGTCGTCGGTGTCGTACTCGTCATAGGCCTCGTCGTAGTAACGGCCCTCGTCCTCGGCCAGGCCGAGGTAGACCATCGTCTTGCGCAGGGCGCCAGCCATGAGTACTCCTAGTACGAATCGGCGACCGGGGTGGCCGTCTGTCCGACACCGAAGTTACCCAAGGGGCGGACGAGTTCCGAGGATTGCGGTCCCGACACGCAGGTGTGTCGCCCCCTCGGCGACGGCCTCCTCGAGGTCGCCGCTCATCCCGGCCGAGACCCAGGTCGCCTCCGGATGCCTCGCCCGTATGCCGTCCGCCACCGACCGCAGGCGGGCGAACGCGGCGCGCGGGTCGCCCTCGCGAGGGGCCACGGCCATGACCCCGCGCAGGTGCAGGTGGCCCGCCTCCCCCACGAGGTCGGCCAGTGACCCCACGTCGTCGGGCTGGGCGCCTCCGCGGCCGTCGGCGGCGTCGAGGGCCACCTGGACGAGGACGTCGAGGCGGCGTCCGGCGCGCTCGGCGCCGCGGTCCAGCGCCCGCACGATCTTGGGGCGGTCGACCGACTGGACGACGTCGGCATACGCCGCGACGTGGCCCACCTTCTTGGACTGGAGCTGGCCGATGAAGTGCACGGTGACCTCGTCACGGCGGGCGAGCTCGCCGACCTTGGCCCGGGCCTCCTGGTCCTTGTTCTCCCCGATGTGGCGCACCCCGAGGTCGACGAGGTGGTCGACGTCGCTCGCGGGGAAGTACTTCGTCACGACGACGAGCTCGATGTCGCCGGCGGGACGCCCCGCGGCGGTGGCGGCCGCGTCGATCCGCTCGCGGACCGCGGCGAGGTTGCCGGCCAGCTCGTCGGGGCGGGAGGTCATGCCTCGCCCCGGACGATGACCCCGGCGAACCGCCCGGTCGTCCCGTCGCGACGGTAGGAGTAGAGGGATAGCTCCTCGCGGGCGCAGCCGCGGACCCAGGTGACGTCGTCCACGCCGGCCGCCCGGAGCTGGGCGACGACGCCCGAGGCCACGTCGATCGCCGGCGTCCCCGTCCACGTGACCGCCCGCGACTCGGGGCTCACCGATGCGGCCTGCTCGCGCATGTCGAGCGGCACCTCGTAGCACCGGCCGCACACGCTCGGGCCAACCACGGCGCGGATCCGGGTCGCCCCCACGTCGCGCATCGTCGAGACCGCGTGCGGCACGATGCCCGACGTCATCCCCGGCCGCCCGGCGTGCACGGCCCCGATGACCCCGGCCTCGTCGTCGGACAGCAGGACCGGCGTGCAGTCGGCGACGAGGACGGCGAGGGCCAGCCCGGCCTGCGCCGTGACGACGCCGTCCACGGCGAGCGGCCCGTCGGGTCGCTCGGAGACGACCGCCACGTCCGCGCCGTGGCACTGGTCCATGAGGACGAGGCGCTCGGGCTCGACGCCCATCCCGGCTGCCACGCGAGACCTGTTCTCGCGGACGGCAGCCGCCGCATCGCCGACGTGACCACCGAGGTTGAGACCGCCATACGGCGGTTCGCTCACGCCACCGGAGCGGTCCGTGAACGCCCGGCGGATGCCGCCCACGTCGTCACGCCAGAAGAACACCCGTCCACCGTAGACGCGCCGAGGGCGACCGGTGGAACCGGTCGCCCTCGGGAGCTGGAGCCCTGCGCCTCAGGTGAGGCGGTCCCTCACTTGAGGAAGTCGGGCACGTCCAGGTCGTCGCCGTCGTCGAAGGTGACGGTGCGCGGCGGGGTCGGGCGGTGCTCCGGGTCCGCGTGGCCGTTGCTCGCGCTGGTCGGAGCCGGCTGGCGCTGCCCGTCGCCGGCCGGCACGGCGACCGGCACGGGCTGGGCCGGCGCCTGCTGGCGGGCCGGCTCGGCCTGGTTCGGGCGCTGGGGCTGGCGGTCGGCCACCGCCGCCTGCTGCCCCTGGCCGGCCGCCTGCTGCGACCTGCTCGGGCCCTGGATGCTGCCGATGTGCCGCTCGTCGGGGCGCTTGGCCGGGGTGCCACCGTCGAAGCCGGCGGCGATGACGGTGACGCGGACCTCGTCGCCGAGCGCGTCGTCGATGACCGCGCCGAAGATGATGTTGGCCTCGGGGTGCGCGGCCTCCTGGACGAGGCGGGCGGCCTCGTTGATCTCGAAGAGACCGAGGTCGCTGCCGCCCTGGATCGAGAGCAGCACGCCGTGGGCGCCGTCGATGCTCGCCTCGAGCAGCGGGCTCGAGATGGCGAGCTCGGCGGCCTGGACCGCACGGTCCTCACCGCGGGCCGAGCCGATGCCCATGAGGGCGGAGCCGGCGCCCTGCATCACGGACTTGACGTCCGCGAAGTCGAGGTTGATCAGGCCCGGCGTCGTGATGAGGTCGGTGATCCCCTGGACACCGGAGAGCAGCACCTGGTCGGCGCTGCGGAAGGCGTCGAGCATCGAGACGGCGCGGTCGCTGATGGAGAGCAGCCGGTCGTTGGGGATGACGATGAGGGTGTCGACCTCCTCGCGCAGCCCGGCGATGCCGGACTCGGCCTGGTTGGCGCGACGGCGACCCTCGAAGGTGAACGGGCGGGTGACGACGCCGATGGTCAGGGCACCGAGGCCCCGGGCGATGCGTGCGACGACGGGGGCGCCACCGGTGCCGGTGCCACCACCCTCGCCCGCCGTGACGAAGACCATGTCGGCCCCCTTGAGGACCTCCTCGATCTCCTCGGCGTGGTCCTCGGCGGCCTTCTTGCCGACCTCGGGGTCGGCGCCGGCGCCGAGGCCGCGGGTGAGCTCGCGACCGACGTCGAGCTTGACGTCGGCGTCGCTCATGAGGAGCGCCTGCGCGTCGGTGTTGATCGCGATGAACTCGACACCCTTGAGGCCGACCTCGATCATCCGGTTGATGGCGTTGACACCACCGCCACCGATGCCGACGACCTTGATGACGGCCAAGTAGTTCTGTGGTGCTGCCACGATGTGGGCCTTTCCTGAGATGTGCTGACGTCGTGTGTGCTGGGTGGGGGTCCCGCCCCAGCGGGAGGGTGTGGAAGCCGTGGCGCAAGCCTCGACCTCAAGTCAAGAGTCACGGTTTGGTCTCGATCCGTTGACGTGACGCTAGGCGTCGGTTCGTCACGATGCAAAGACGCGGTGGGCGTGTCGCCGCATGTCCGGGCGATTCTGTCCCAGCGCAGCCTCATCCGTCACACCGCCCCCACCAGCCCCTCACCCTCGACCTCACCTTTCGCTCCCCATGGGCGAAGGTGCGGGGTCCGGAGGGATCCGAACCCTCCGGACCCCCAGGGTTCGCCCATGGGGAGCACAAGCTGGTGCCCTGAGCGGGTCAGCGGGTGACCGGCGTCTCGGGAGCGCTGACGTCGATGACCTTCGCCTTGGTCGGCAGCAGCGCCTGGAGGATCCGCAGCTTGCGCTCGGCGGCGTCCGCGCCGCCCCAGACGACCTCGACCCCACCGAGGGTGAAGGAGACGAGGTTGGCGGTGCTCACCCGGATGGCACTGACCTGCCTGGCCAAGGCCGGCGGCAGGGTGCTGACGACCGACAGGGCGGCCTCGAGGGCCTCCTTGGTCGTGCCTTCGCTCGAGGCGGCGGTGACCACCGGGATCCCTGCGGGTGGCACCGTGACGACGTCGTACGAGATCCCCGTGGAATCCACGACCTCAAGTTGACCCTGAGGGTTCTTGAGCACGAGGGCGGGCTGTCGCGACACGGTCCGCACCCGCAGCGTGGAGGGCCACCCCCGCTCGACGGAGACCTCGGCGATGGTCTTGCGCGTCCGCACGCGCTGCTCGACGGCGTCGAGGTCGACGCGCGCGAGCGGTGTCCCCCGGTCCACGCCCACGAGTCCGGCGACGGCCGTCCGGTCGGCGCCGGTCACCCCGGAGACCTCGACCGAGCGGACGGCGAGGACCGGGCTCCAGAAGGTCAGCCAGACGAGCCCCGCCACGAGGGCGAGCGACGCGAGCATCCACAGGGCACGTCGCCACGGACGGCGACGCCGCTCCAGCGCCCGCTCCCGGAAGCGCGGGTCGGCAGCGGCGAACCGCCGGTTCGAGACCCCCACCCCGCTCACCTCTCCTCCCCGGGACGCAGCGAGGCGAGGACCAGGCTCGCGAGCTCGGTGACGTCGCCGGCGCCCACGGTGAGCACGAGGTCACCCTCGGTCGCCGCTGCGGCCAGCGCGTCCGCCGCCTCCGCGAAGGTGCCACCGACGCTCACGCGCCGCTCCCCCGGGAGCTCGCGCAGCGGGCCGGCGACCAGCTCGCTCGTGATGCCCTCCATGGGCTGCTCGCGGGCACCGTAGACGTCGAGGAGGACCACCGTGTCGGCCGGCGCCAGACCGGCAGCGAAGCCCTCGGCGAAGTCGCGGGTCCGCGAGTACAGGTGCGGCTGGAAGGCCACGTGCAGGCGACCGCCGCGGCGGGTCGCGATGTCCGCGGCGGTGGCGACCACGGCCGCCACCTTGCCCGGGTTGTGGGCGTAGTCGTCGACGACCGTCACGCCCCCGACCTCGCCGCGGACCTCGAACCGTCGCCGGGCCCCGTCGAAGCCGGCAAGACCCTCGAGGACGAGCTGCGGGTCGGCTCCGAAGCCGTCGGCGGCTGCGAGGTAGGCGGCCGCCGCGTTGAGGGCGTTGTGCCGCCCCGGCGTCGCCAGGCGCATCGTCACGCTCCCCCCGGTCGGCACGTGCAGCGTGGTCGTCGTGCCGATGCCCTCGTCGTCCGCGCGGTGCTCGCCCAGGCGCAGGTCCGCTGCCTCGTCGAAGCCGTAGGTCAGCACCCGGGCGCCGGCCCCCGCAGCAACCGTCGCCAGGCGCCGTGAGCCGTCGTCGTCGGCGCAGGCGACGAGCAGGCCACCGGAGCGGAGCGACCCGGCGAACTCGGCATACGCCGCCTCGACCTCTGCGAAGGTGCCGTAGAAGTCGAGGTGGTCGGGCTGGACGTTGGTGACGACCGCCACCTCGGGGCGGTAGACGAGGAAGGAGCCGTCGCTCTCGTCGGCCTCGACGACGAAGATCCCGCTGCCGGTCCAGGCGGCATTGGTGCCCTGCCCGGTGAGCTCGCCGCCGGAGGCGAACGACGGGTCCAGTCCGGCGGCCTGGAGCGCGACGGTGAGCATCGAGGTCGTCGTCGTCTTGCCGTTGGCGCCGGCCACCGCCGCCGGGCGGGAGTCCGTCATCGTCGCAGCCAGACCCTGGGCACGGTGGAGCACGAGGCAGCCGGCCTCGCGCGCGGCCGCGAGCTCGACGTTGCTCTCCGCGATCGCGGACGAGATCACGACCGTGTCGGCCCCGGCGACGTTCGCCGCGTCGTGGCCGACGACCACGCGCCCCCCGAGCTCGCGCAGTGTCTCGAGCACCGGGCTGTCCCGGCCGTCGGAGCCGCTGACCTCGACACCTCGGGCGAGCATGACCCGGGCGACGGCGGACATGCCGGAGCCGCCGATGGCGATGAAGTGGACACGGCCCAGCGTCTCGAGCCCGGGGACCTCGGCGGAGAAGTCGAACCGGGCGTTGCGGCTCGTCACGTCAGCCCTTCCCGGCGGCGTCGACCACGAGGTCGGCGAGCAGCTCGTCGCCGTCGCGCTCCCCCACGGAGGCCGCGACCCGCGCCATCTCGGCCAGGGCGGAGGCGTCGCGGAGCAGGGGGACCAGGGTGCTCTCGACCCAACCGGGCGTGAGGTCGGCGTCCTCGACGAGGAGCCCGCCACCGGCGTCGACGACGGCCTGCGCGTTGAGGCGCTGCTCGCCGTTGCCGACCGGGAGGGGGACGTATGCCGCGGGGAGCCCGACCGCGGTCAGCTCGCAGACCGTGTTGGCTCCCGAGCGCGCGACGACGATGTCGGCCGCCGCGTAGGCGAGCTCCATCCGGTCGGCGTACGGCACGACGACGTAGGGCGCCCCCGCGTCGTCGTCGTCCACCGTGAAGTCCTTGCCGGCGCCGGTGACGTGCAGCACCTGCACCCCTTCGGTGCGCAGCGTCGCGGCGGCCGCACGGAACGCGTCGTTGATCCGCTGCGCGCCGAGGGACCCGCCGGTCACGAGGACGGTCGGCCACTGGGGGTCGAGACCGAAGTGGGCCAGCGCCTCGGCTCGTCGGCCCGGGCGGTCGAGCAGCGCGATCTCGCGACGCAACGGCATACCGGTCACGGTGGCACCGCGCAGCGGGGTGCCGGGGAACGTCACCGCCACGTGCGCCGCGAAGCGCGAGCCGAGCCGGTTGGCCAGCCCCGGGCGGGCGTTCTGCTCGTGGATGACGACGGGGATGCCGCGCCGGCGGGCCGCGAGGTAGGCCGGCGTGGAGACGTAGCCGCCGAACCCGACGACGACCTTCGCGTCGGCGGAGGCGATCGCGTCGTCGGCGGCGTCCACCGCACGGCGCAGCGAGGTCGGGAGGCGCAGCAGGGCCGCCGAGGGGCGTCGCGGCATGGGGACCTTGGGCACGACCGCGAGGTCGTAGCCGCGCGCGGGGACGAGGCGTGCCTCGAGCCCCTCCTCGGTGCCCAGCGCGACGATGCGCACGTCGGGCTCGCGGCGTCGCAGGCAGTCGGCCAGGGCGAGCAGCGGCGACACGTGGCCGGCCGTGCCCCCACCGGCGAGGACGACGGACCCGACGCGACCGGACCCGCTCACCATCGCGACCGCTTCGACGGGAGGACGGCGAATGAGCGGCGCACGAGCGAGGGCCTCGCGGCCAGCGCCGTGGCGCAGCCGGGCTCCGAGCGCGCGAAGGAGAGCAGGATGCCCAGCGCGAGCATCGTCGTGACGAGCGAGGACCCACCGGACGAGACGAACGGCAGCGGCACGCCGATGACCGGCAGCAGGCCGATCACCGCGCCGACGTTGATCATCGCCTGCACCACGATCCAGCTCATGATGCCGGCCGTGGCGATCCGGACGAAGAAGTCGGAGCTGCGCATGACGAGCCGGTAGCAGGCCAGGGCGAGGACGACGAACAGCACGAGCACCATGATCGTGCCGGGCAGGCCGAGCTCCTCGCCGATGATGGCGAAGATGAAGTCGTTGTGCGGCTCGGACAGCCACTGCCACTTCTCGCGGGAGCCGCCGAGGCCGAGCCCGGTCCAGCCGCCGTCGGCAAGGGCGTAGCGGCCGTGGATCGGCTGGCGGGCGATGCCGGTGGGGTCGGTGTCGCGCCCCAGCCAGACGTCGAAGCGGCCGAGCCGGTTGGGGCTCGTGACGACGAAGGCCATGGCGACGGCGGCGCCGCCGGCGGCCGCCAGGGCGAACCAGCGACCGGGCACCCCCGCCGTGTAGAGGACCCCGCCGACGATGGCGGACATGACCAGGGCCGTGCCGAGGTCGTGACCGAGCAGCACGAGTCCGATGGCGACGACGGCGATCGGGAAGACGTAGGGCACGACGGCGTGACCGAGCCGCCCGAGCTGCTTGCGCTTGGCCGAGAGCACGAGCCCGCCGCTCAGCGCCAGCGCCACCTTGAGCAGCTCCGAGGGCTGCATCGTGATCACCTTGAAGTCGAGCCAGTTGCGGTTGCCCTGGACGTCGATGCCGAGCGGGGTGAAGACGAGCAGCTGGAGGGTGAGGGCGACGACGAGCAGCGGCAGGGCGAGCTTCTTCCACGTCGCCACGGAGAGCCGTGAGGCGACGAGCAGCGCGATCGAGCCGATGACGGCGAACTGCAGCTGGCTGAAGAAGATCGAGTACGCCGACCCCGAGTCGGTCTCGTTCAGGGAGGTCACGGCCGAGGCCGAGAGCACCATGATGAGCCCGAAGCCCACGAGGACGGTGGTGACACCGACGAGGACGTAGTACGTCGTCACCGGACGGTCCAGTCGCTCCAGCCACTCGGGGACGAACGCGGTGCTGCGCTCCCCCTTGACCGGGCGGGTCGTGCTGCTCACTGGCTACTCCCCCGGGGCAGCGCGGCGGAGCACCGCCTCCGCGAAGGCATCTCCGCGTGTGCCGTAGTTGACGAACATGTCCATGGACGCAGCGGCCGGCGCGAGCAGCACGACGTCGCCCGGCTGGGCGAGCGACGCGGCCTCGGAGACGACACGATCCATGGCCCCAGTCTCGGTGTCCTCGACGTCGACCACGGGGACATCGGGCGCGTGTCGGGCGAGCGCCTCGGCGATCGTCGCCCGGTCGCGCCCGAGGAGCACGACACCACGCAGGCGGGGTGCGGCCGAACGCACGAGGTCGTCGACGTCGGCGCCCTTGAGCAGACCGCCGGCGACCCAGACGACGTGCTCGTATGCCGCGAGCGAGGCTGCGGCCGCGTGCGGGTTGGTGGCCTTGGAGTCGTCGACGAAGCGGACCTCCCCCAGCGTGGCGACGTGCGCGATGCGGTGGGGTTCGGGCCGGAAGTCGCGCAGGCCTGCCCGGACGGCCGCCGGCTCGACGCCGTGGGCGCGGGCCAGCGCCGCGGCGGCCAGGGCGTTGGCGACGAGGTGCGGCGCCACGTCGGGGGCGTCGCCCCGCAGGTCCTCGAGCGTGGCGAGCTCGGCGGCGGCGTGCCGCCGCTGCTCGACGAACGCCCGGTCGGCGAGGACCTCCCCGACCACGCCGAGCATGGAGGGCGCCGGGGTGCCGAGGGTGAAGCCGATCGCCCGGCAGCCCTCCTGCACGTCGGCCTCCTCGACGAGGGCCTCGGTCTGCGGGTCGTCGACGTTGTAGACGCAGGCGATCTCGGTGCCCTCGTAGACCTTGCCCTTGGCGGCCACATAGGCGTCGTAGTCCCCGTGCCAGTCGACGTGGTCGGGCGCGACGTTGAGCACGGCGGAGGCCTGCGGACGGATCGAGCTCGACCAGTGCAGCTGGAAGCTCGACAGCTCGACGGCGATGGCGTCGAAGGGCTGCGGGTCCATCACCGCCTCGAGGATCGGCGTGCCGACGTTGCCGGCGCTGATCGCCCGCTCGCCGTTGGCCCGGAGGATCGCGGTGAGCATCTGGACCGTCGTCGTCTTGCCGTTGGTGCCGGTGACGGTGATCCACGGTGCGGCGCCCTCGAGCGGCCGCATCCGCCAGGCCAGCTCGACCTCGCCCCAGATCGGGACCCCGGCCTCTGCCGCGTCCGCGAGCAGCGGCTGGGTCGGTGCCCACCCCGGGGAGGTGACGACGAGGTCGAGGGGGTCGGACGGCATACGGGACACGTGGTCGGAACCGAAGCGCAGCTCGGCGTCGAGGATCTCGAGGATGCGGGCCCGCTCGGCCATCTCGGGCGTGGATTCCGCGGACGAGCCGTCGACGACGACGACGTGCGCCCCGCGCTCGAGGAGCGCGTCGGCGGCCGCGAACCCGCTGACACCCAGGCCGGCCACGAGGACGCGGAGCCCGGCCCAGTCGGCCTCGCGGTGCGTGAGGCCGTCGAGACGGTCGCTGCTCATACCGCGCCCACGACCCACTCGGCGTAGAAGATGCCGAGCCCGAGGGCCACGAAGAGGCCGGCGATGATCCAGAACCGGATGACGATCGTGACCTCCTGCCACCCGAGGAGCTCGAAGTGGTGCTGCAGCGGCGCCATCCGGAAGACGCGCCTGCCCGTCGACTTGAACGACGCCACCTGGATGATCACCGACAGGGTGATGGTGACGAAGAGGCCGCCGAGGATGACGACGAGGAACTCGGTGCGGGTGACGATGGCCAGGCCGGCCAGCGCGCCGCCGAGAGCCAGCGAGCCGGTGTCGCCCATGAAGATCTTGGCGGGAGAGCCGTTCCACCACAGGAAGCCGAAGCACGCCCCCATCACGGACGCCGCGACGATGGCGATGTCGAGCGGGTCGCGCACCTCGTAGCACTTGATGCCGGGGTTGGTCTGGCAGTTCTGGTTGAACTGCCAGATGCCGATGAGCACGTAGGCCGCGAACGTCATGACCGACGCCCCGGTCGCCAGGCCGTCGAGGCCGTCGGTGAGGTTCACGCCGTTGCTCGTGCCCGCGATGATGACGTTGGCGAAGAGGACGAAGAGCAGGACGCCGACGATCGTCCCCGCGAACGCGAGGTCGAGGTTGGTGTCGCGGACGAACGAGATCTTGGTCGAGGCGGGCGTGCGACCGGAGTCGCTGGGGAAGTTGAGGGCGAGGATCGCGAAGATCGTCGCGACCAGCGTCTGCCCGAAGAGCTTCTCCTTGGACCTCAGCCCGAGGCTGCGCTGCTTGCTGATCTTGATGTAGTCGTCGAGGAAGCCCACGAGCCCCAGGCCGGCCATGAGGAAGAGCACGAGCACACCGCTCCAGCTGGGCGTCGACCAGAAGACGAGGTGCGCCATGCCGTAGGCGGCGAGCGTGGCCGCGACGATGACGGCTCCGCCCATGGTCGGGGTGCCGCGCTTGGTGTGGTGCGAGGTCGGGCCGTCGTCCCGGATGAACTGTCCGTAGCCCTGCTTGACGAGCCACTTGATGAACATCGGGGTGCCGAACAGGGCGACGACGAGACTGACCACCGCGGCAACGAGCACGGCCTTCACCGGCGGGCCTCCTGGTGGTCGGGGTCGGTCGTGCGGTCGGTGGGCGGGTCGGCGGTCAGCCTGTCTCCGAGCCACCGTAGCCCGGCGTCGCGGCTGGACTTGAACAACACGACGTCGGGCGCGGCGACTTCCGCCCGCAGCAGCGCCTCGGCGGCCGCGGCGTCGGCCACCCACCGGACCCGGGTCCCGCCGACCGGCGGGACGTCGGCCATGGGACGGGCGGTCTCGCCGACGACGACGAGCTCGTCGACCCCTCGCCGCTGCGCCTCGGCGCCGATGTCGGCGTGGTCCTGCGCGGACTCGTCACCGAGCTCGAGCATCGATCCCAGCACGGCCCAGGTGCGCCGTCCCTCCCCCATCGACTGCAGCGCCGCGAGGGCGGCGCGCATCGAGTCCGGGTTGGCGTTGTAGGCGTCGTTGACGACGGTGACACCGTCGGGTCGCTCGGTGACCTCCATCCGCCAGCGGCTGACGACGTCCGCCTCGGCGACGGACCGGCTCGCCTGCTCCAGCGGTATGCCGCACTCGAGGGCGACGGCGAGGACGGCCAGGGCGTTGCCCACGTGGTGGCGGCCCACGAGCCGCAACGAGATCGTCGTCTCGCCCTGCGGGGTGAGGGCGCGGAACCGGGCCCGGCCGTCGGGCCCCACGGTGACGTCCGCGGCGCGCACGGCCGCGTCGGCCGCCTCGCCGACGAGGACGACCCTGGCCTCGGTCCGGGCGGCCATGGACCGCACCACCGGGTCGTCGGCGTTGAGGACGGCGACACCGTCGGCGGGCAGCGCCCGCACGAGCTCGGCCTTGGCCCGCCCGATCGCCTCGCGCGAGCCGAACTCACCGACGTGCGCGGTGCCGACGTTGAGGACGACGCCGATGCGCGGAGGGGCGATCCGGGTGAGGTAGGCGATGTGTCCGACGCCGCGGGCACCCATCTCGACCACGAGGAAGCGGGTGTCGTCGGTGACCCGGGTGACGGTGAGCGGCACCCCGACCTCGGAGTTGTAGGAGCCCACCGGGGCGATCGTCGGTGCCGCCGCGGACAGGACGGTGCCCAGCAGGTCCTTGGTGCTCGTCTTGCCGGACGAGCCGGTGATCCCGATGACGGTGAGGTCGGTGGCGCGGTCGAGGACGGCGCGCGAGATCGCGACGAAGGCCTCCTGGACGTCGTCGACCACGACGCAGGGCAGCTCGTCGACCGGCCGGCTCGTGAGCGCGGCGACGGCACCGAGGTCACGGGCTCCCCCGACGAAGCGGTGGCCGTCCGTCGACTCACCGATCCGGGCGACGTAGAGGCTGCCCGGCCCGGCCTCGCGCGAGTCGGTGACGACGGCGCCGGTGACGACGACCTCGCCTGCGGGGGCTGAGGGTGAACGGGAGCCTGAGGCTGCACGCGGGGAGATCGTGCCGCCGGTGAGCGCGGCGATCTCGGCCAGCGAGAGGGCGATCACGCGGTCACCGCCCCGTCGAGCGCAGCCTGCAGCTCGTCGCGGTCGTCGAACGGGTGGGTCACCCCGGCGACCTCCTGGCCGGTCTCGTGCCCCTTGCCGACGACGGCGACCACCGAGCCGGGTCCCCCCTCACGGGCGAGCCGGACCCCCTCGCGGATCGCCCGGGCGCGTCCGTCGATCTCGACGAGCTCGGCGTGCGAGTCGACCGACCGCGCGCCCTCGATGACGGCGGCGCGGATCGTGGCAGGGTCCTCGCTGCGGGGGTTGTCGTCGGTGACGACGACGACGTCGGCCAGGCCTGCCGCGGCCCGGCCCATGCCGTGGCGCTTGCCACGGTCGCGGTCGCCCCCCGCCCCCAGCACGACGACGAGCCGGCCCCGGGTCGTGGGCCGCAGCGCCGCGAGGGCGGCCTCGACCGCGTCGGGCGTGTGGGCGTAGTCGACGACCGCGAGGAGGTCCTCCTCGGCGCCCCCGACGGTGGGGCTGACCTTCTCCATGCGCCCGGGGACGTGCGGGTCGGTGAGGATCGCGCGGCTCACCGCGTCGGTCTCCTCGCCGAGCAGCAGCAGGGCCACGGCAGCCATGGCCGTGTTGGCGACGTTGAAGTCGCCGGGCAGGGCCGAGCGGAGGTCCAGCTCGAGGTCACGCCCCTGCAGCCTGAACCGCGACGGGTCGTCGGCGTCCACGCTGACGACCCAGTCCGCCGGCTGGCCGGGCACCGTCGTCAGCGTGGTGACCGGGACGCCCGACTGCTCGGTGAGGCGACGACCCCACACGTCGTCGACGCAGACGAGGGCGCGCTGCGAGCGCAGCGGCGTGAACAGCTGCGCCTTGGCGGAGAAGTAGTCCTCCATGTCGGCGTGGAAGTCGAGGTGGTCCTGCGAGAGGTTCGTGAACAGCGCGAGGTCGTAGACGACGCCGTCGACCCGGTGCTGGCTCAGGGCGTGGCTCGACACCTCCATGACGCAGGTGTCGGTGTCGCGCTCCTCCATCACCGCGAGGATGGCGTGCAGGTCGCTCGCCTCGGGGGTGGTGCGCACGCTCTTGATGCGCTCGTCGCCAATACGGGTCTCGACGGTGCCGATGAGCCCGGTCCGGTGTCCGAGCACCTCGAGTGCGCTGGCGACGAGGTATGCCGTCGTGGTCTTGCCGTTGGTGCCCGTGATCCCCACCAGGGTGAGCCCTTGGTCGGTGGTGTCGTAGACCTGTGCGGCGACGGCCCCGAGCACCGCCCGCGGGTCCTCGACGACGATCGCCGGCAGGGCGAGTCCCTGCTCGCGCATCCGCTCGAGACCGGCTCGGTCGGTGAGCACCGCTGCGGCTCCCGCCACGGCTGCCTGGGCCGCGAAGTCGGCTCCGTGGGCACGGGCACCCGGCAGGGCGGCATACAGGTCTCCGGGCCGGACGGCACGCGAGTCGAGGGTCACCCCGGTGACGCTGCCGGCATCCTCCAGGTCGTGGACGGATGCGCCGGCGAGCAGCGCGAGGTCACGGATGCTCGAGCTGTCACGGGAGGTGGGTCGGGGTGCGGACACGACCAGTCAGACTACTTGCCGCTGCCGCGCGGCTTGTCCCGCAGTGTGTTCGGGTCGCTCTGTGCCACCTCGGGGTCGACCGACAACGTGATGGCTGCCTTGGTCGTCCCGGTCGGCGGCACCTTGAGCTCCTGCAGGGCGTAGGTCATGACGTCCTGGAAGACCGGGCCGGCCACGGTGCCGCCGTAGATGCTGGCGCTGGGGCGCTGGAGGATCACCGCGACCACAAGCTCGGGGTCGTCGGCCGGGGCGTAGCCGATGAAGCTGGCGGTCTTGCCGCTGTAGCGGCCCAGCTTGGCGTCGTAGAAGTCGGCGGTGCCGGTCTTGCCCGCGACGCGGTAGCCCGGGATCTGGGCCTGAGGCGCCGTGCCCTCCTTGGAGACCACGCCCTCGAGCATCGCGTTGACCTTGGTCGCCGTGTCGGTCGACACGACGCGGGTCCCCGGCGCGGTGGGGGTCTTCTCGATCGTCCCGTCGGCATGGGTGGTGCCCTCGACGAGGGTCGGCGTCATCCGCATCCCGCCGTTGGCGATCGTCTGGAAGACCGAGGCTGCCTGGATCGCGGTGACCGACAGGCCCTGCCCGAACATCACCGTGGACCGCTGGGTGCCGCTCCACTTGTCGGCGGGCGCGAGCAGTCCCTTGGACTCGCCCGGGAAGCCCATGCCGGACTTCGACCCGAGGCCGAACTTGCGGTAGTACTCCTCGAGGCGCTTCGGCTCGAGGGTCTCGCCGACGAGGATCGTCCCGATGTTGCTCGACTCGGCGAGCGTGCCCGCCACCGTCCGGTAGAGGGTGGGGTGGTCGTGGCTGTCCTTGAAGGAGGCGTCGAAGCGCTGCATGCGGTTGGGGATGATCACCGGCTGGTCGGGCGTGACCTTCTTGTCCTCGAGGGCGGCCGCGATCGTCATGACCTTGGCCGTCGACCCCGGCTCGAAGACGTCGCTGACCGCCTTGTTGACGAGGCTGCCCTTGGCCCGGCCGATGTCGTTGGGGTCGAAGGTCGGGTACGACGCCAGCGCCAGCACCTTGCCGCTCTTGGCGTTCATCACCACGGCCGTCCCCGACTGCGCGCCCATCTCGGACATGCGCTGCGCGAGGGCGTTCTGGGCGTACCACTGGATGTTGGAGTTCACCGTGAGGGTCACGTCCTCGCCGTCGACCGCCCTGACACCTCCCTGGCGCCCGCCGGGGATCTTGGAGCCGTCCGGCGCCTTCTCGAACACCGAGTAGCCGGCCTTGCCCTTGAGTGCCTTGTCCATCATCGACTCGAGGCCACCACCGGCCTCACCGTCGTTCATGACGTAGCCGACGAGCGAGGCGGACGCCGGGCCCTGTGGGTAGACGCGCTCGGGCACCGCCTCGGCGGAGTCCTTGTAGATGCCGGGGATGCCCAGCTTGGCGATCTTGCGCCACGTCAGGGGGCTGACCCTGCGGTCGAGCACCTGGTAGCGGCCGGTGCGGGTGAGGACCGGCCGGAGGTCGGCCGCGCTCCGGCCCAGCAGCGGGGCCAGTGCGGCCGCCGCGGCGTCCACGGCGTCGCCCGCCGTGGCGGGGTCGCAGGTCTTCTTGTTCTTCTGCTGGTAGGTGCAGACCGCCGTCGGGTCGGCGACGACGGTCTCGCGGGCCCGGCTCGAGGCGAGCACGACACCGTCGGCGGAGGTGATCTTGCCGCGCAGCGCGGGGATGACGACCTTCTCGGTGCGCTGCTCCAGGGCCTCCGCGGCCACGGCCGACGAGTCGAAGCCCTGGATGCGGAGCAGCTGGGCCGCGAAGATGCTGAAGACGAAGAGGACGGCGACGGTGAGGCCGCGCATCCGGCGCCGCGGGTTGCCCGGGTGGTGCGCGGCCGGGCTGCGCGTCGGGGGACGCCGCGGCGGACCGGTGCCTCCCGACTTCCGGGGCGTGGCCGGGCGGGCCTTGGCGCGGGGCTTGGCGCCGGCCGGCGTCGCCCGGGTCGTCGCGGCGCGCGCAGACGCCGAGCGCGGGGACGCCGAGCGCGGGGACGCCGAGCGCGGGGACGCCGAGCGCGGGCTCGCGGAGCGGACCGCTCCCGCCGCCGGAGGCTGACGACGCTTGACCGGGCGTCCGGCCGCCGCACGCGGGGTCGTGGGACGCGACCCCGCCGGGCGACCCTGGGGAGCGGCCGGTCGTCGCGGTTCACGGCCGCGCGGAGGAGGCGGCGTCCGGGGGGTCACGGCGCGGTGGTCGAGGTCGGGCTGGGCGAGGGGCTCGCCGCGTTCGGCGTGCGAGAGGGGGTGGCCGACGGCGTGGCGCCGGCGCGAGGGCTCGCCGCCGCAGAGGCGGAGGACTGGGGCGCGGGTGTGCGGGCGTCGGCCGCGGTGGAGCCGGAGGGAGCGGGAGACGCGGCACGTGAGGGCGTGGCGGGCGCCGGTCGGGTCGAGGTCGTCGTGCTCGTCGCCCCGGTGCGGGCGTCGACGCTCGTCTTCGTGACCTCGATGGTGTCCCCCTTCACGGTCGAGACGGTCGTGGTGGTCACGTCGCCCTCCGTCCTGACCGTCGTCTGCGGCACGGCTGCCGGCGTGGACGCGGCAGCGGTCGAGCTGCCCTGTGTCGCCACCTTAAATTCCTTCTGCGCCGCAGCCCCGGTTGCCACGCCGAGGACCCTGCCGTCACTGAGGCGAAGGAAGGCGGCGGTCTCGGCCGGGACCATGCCCATGTCGATCGCGCGCTGGGCGAGGGCCGGCGCGGCACCCTGCGCGTTGATGGCGTGGCTGAGCGCCTCCTCGGCGTCGGCCAGCTCGTTCGAGGTGTCCTGCAGGTCGCCCAGGACGAACGAGCCCTTGGCCATGGCGGTGTTGAGCATGAGCACGCCGATGAGCCCGGCGACGAGCAGCGCGAGGCAGGCGGCGACGAAGCCGGGCTGTCCGTGGAGCTGCTGCTCGCGCACGACCCGCAGCGGCTGCGGTCGGGTGGGGCGCGACGCAGACCGCTGGAGCGGACGGGCGGTGGCGGTCTGGGTCATCGCCGGGTTCCCTTCGTGGGACGAGTACGTTCGGCGACCCGCAGTCGAGCCGACGCGGATCGGGGGTTGGCGGCCTGCTCGGACGCAGGTGCCTCTTCAGCGCCCCGCGTCAGCAGGCGGAGGTATGCCGCGTGCTCGGGGAGCTCGACCGGCATACCGGGAGGGGTGGTCGAGGTGGCTCCCGCGGCGAGGGCCCGCTTGGTGATGCGGTCCTCGAGCGAGTGGTAGGACAGCACGGCGATGCGGCCCTCGACGGCGAGCACGTCGATGGCGGCGACGACCGCGCGCTGCCAGGCGCCCAGCTCGTCGTTGACCTCGATGCGCAGGGCCTGGAAGGTCCGCTTCGCCGGGTGCCCGCCGGTGCGCTGCGACGCGGCGGGGACCGCGTCACGCAGCAGCTCGACGAGGCGGGCGGAGCGGGTGAACGGCTCGACCTCCCGCTCGCGGACGATCGCGGAGACGACGCGCTTGGCGAAGCGCTCCTCGCCGAAGTCGCGCAGGATGCGGACGAGCTCGCCCGGGGCGTAGGTGTTGAGGACCTCGGCCGCCGTGATCCCGGCCGACTGGTCCATCCGCATGTCCAGCGGTGCGTCCTGCGCGTAGGCGAAACCGCGGTCGGCCTCGTCGAGCTGGAGCGAGGAGACACCGAGGTCGAAGAGCACGCCCTGGACGCTCTCGAGGCCGGCGTCGGCGACGACGTCGGCGATCTCGTCGTAGACGGCGTGCACGCCGCGGAAGCGGTCGCCGAAGCGGGCCAGCCGCTCCCCCGCCAGCGCGAGCGCCTCCTCGTCGCGGTCGATGCCGAGGACGGTCGCCTCGGGGCAGCGCTCGAGGACGGCCTCGGCGTGGCCCCCCATGCCGAGGGTGCCGTCGACGAGGACGGACCCCGGTGCGGACAGGGCCGGGGCCAGGAGGTCGACGATGCGGTCGCGGAGGACGGGAACGTGCCGCTGTTCGGCGGCTCCCCGTGACTCCATGTGTCGGCTCCTCGTGTGGTGGTGCGTGGTCGTGTGCGGTGTGGTGGTCGTCCCTGCGGTGGTGGACCCCGGCTCCTGGTCCCCATCCGTCCGGTGCCCGGCACGGGGGAAGTCGTGTCGGGAGGCCGGTCGGCTGGAGGCCGGGAGCCGGGGTGTCACATGAGTCCGGGGATGACCTCCTCGGACTGCTCGGAGTAGGCCTGCTCGGTGCTCGCGAGGTACTCGTTCCAGGCGTCGGTGTCCCACACCTCGACGCGGGAGCCGGTGCCGATGACGGTGCAGTCGCGGGTGAGCCCGGCGTACTGGCGCAGGTGCGCCGGCACGGTGACCCGTCCCTGCTTGTCGGGGATCTCGTCGCTGGCGCCCGAGAGGAAGACGCGGATGTAGTCGCGGACGGCGCGGTTGGTCGTGGGGGCGGCCTGCATCTGCTGCGTCACCTTGAGGAACTCGTCCATGGGGAAGACGTAGAGGCAGCGCTCCTGCCCGCGGGTGACGACGAGACCGGTCGAGAGTCGCTCGCGGAACTTCGCGGGCAGGAAGAGCCGGCCCTTGTCGTCGAGGCGAGGGGTGTGCGTCCCGAGGAACACCGTGCTCACCTCCCCATCCGACTCGACCCCCGGAGGCGACACTTCTCTCCGGTTTCCCCCACTTTACTCCACAGAGCACCGAAATCAAGTCGTTATGAAGCCTGCGACACCCCTTTTTCGCAGGTCAGCAGCGGTGGTGCAAAGTGGGGCGTCGTTGGCCGCCCGGCGCGACGTCCCTGCTCGGCGGCACGGCATACGCCGGTGGGCCGGGTGTGTGGCACCTGCGACGGACCTGCACGTTCGCTGTGAACCGCGAAAGCGGGCGACAGCGGCTACCCAGGTGGAGGAATGTGGGGGAAGATCGAAAGCCCCGTCGGCGCAGGGCCCGGGGTGCCAGCCACCAGGAGACGCCGTGCCCGCACACGACGAGGTCGACCAGGCCCACGACCAGCGGCGGGTCGACCGCTCGACGCCCCCCGGAGCCGCGCTCGACCAGGTCTTCCAGGTCGCCAGCTCCCTGCAGTCGGCCATGAACTCGGTCATCGAGGGCAAGCCCGGCGCGGTTCGCACCGCGGTCACGGCGCTGCTCGCCGAGGGTCACCTGCTCATCGAGGACGTCCCGGGCGTCGGCAAGACCATGCTCGCCAAGACCCTCGGCCGCTGCATCGACGCGTCGGTCCGGCGCGTCCAGTTCACCCCCGACCTGCTGCCGAGCGACATCACCGGCGTGAGCGTCTACAACCAGGACGTCCGCGACTTCGAGTTCCGGCCGGGCGCGATCTTCGCCAACGTCGTCGTCGGCGACGAGATCAACCGGGCCTCGCCGAAGACGCAGTCGGCGCTGCTCGAGTCCATGGAGGAGGCGCAGGTCACCGTCGACGGCACGACCTACGCGCTCCCCCGCCCCTTCATGGTGCTGGCGACGCAGAACCCCATCGAGATGGAGGGCACCTACCCGCTGCCCGAGGCGCAGCGCGACCGGTTCATGGCGCGCATCTCGATGGGCTACCCCTCGGCGCGCAGCGAGGTCGACATGCTCGACCAGCACGGCTCGCACTCCCCGCTCGACGACCTCCGGGCGGTCACCGACGCCGCCACCGTGACCCAGATGATCGACGCCGTGCGTCGCGTCCACGCCTCGCAGGCCCTCAAGCAGTACGTCGTCGACGTCACCCAGGCGACCCGCACGAGCTCGGCGCTGCGCCTGGGTGCGTCACCGCGCGCGAGCCTGCACCTGCTGCGCGCCAGTCGTGCCCACGCCGCGCTGGCCGGCCGCGACCACGTCCTGCCCGACGACGTGCAGTCCATGACCGTCCCGGTCCTCGCCCACCGGCTCATGCTCACCGGCGAGAGCCAGCTGGCGCACCGCTCGGCGGCCGACGTCCTCACCGACCTGCTCCAGCGCGTGCGCGTGCCCGCGCCGACGCGCTGAGCCGATGCGACGCTTCCGCGAGTCCCTGACGACGCGAGGTGCGGCGTTCCTCGCGTCGGGGCTGGTCCTCGTCCTCGCCGGGCTGGCCCTCGGCCAGCACGACCTCAGCCGCATCGGCACCGCCCTGTGCGCCCTGCCCGTCCTCGCCGGCCTCCTGGGCCGTCGACACGACCTCTCGCTCGTCGTCGAGCGCGAGGCCCACCCCTCCCGCATCACCATCGACGAACCGGCCGTCGTCCAGGTGAGGATCACGAACCCGGCGACCGCGCGCGCACCGATGCTGCTCGCCGAGGAGCACCTCGACTACTCGCTGGGCGACCGGCCGCGCTTCGTCGTCCCCGCCCTGCCGAGCGGAGCCTGCACCCACGTGGAGTATGCCGTCCGCGCCCACTCGCGCGGCGCCCACCGGCTCGGGCCGCTCGGGGTCCGGGTGCAGGACCCGTTCGGGCTCACCCTGCGCCACACCTCGATCAGCAGCCACGACGAGCTCCTCGTGCTCCCGCGCGTGGTGGGCCTGGCCAACGGCCGAGCCCTGGGCCGCGGTCTCGGCGCCGAGGGGTCGGTCCCCCACCGCATCGCCCTCCATGGTGAGGACGACCAGTCGATCCGCGAGTACCGCGACGGCGACGACCTCCGGCGCATCCACTGGCCGGCCACGGCGCGCACCGGTGAGCTCATGGTGCGCCAGGAGGACCGCCCGGCGAAGCGCCGGGCCACGCTGCTGCTCGACACCCGCGCCCGCTCCCACGGGGGCAAGGGACCGAGCGGCTCGCTCGAGTGGGCCGTCACCCTGGCCGCCTCGGCCGTCACCCACCTGCTGGAGACCGGCTTCGCCGTGCACCTGCTCACCGTCGACCCCGGGCAGGAGTCCGGCGTGCGCGAGGACTCCGAGCTCGACCCCGCGCTCGAGACCCTGGCCCGCACGGTCGCCAACGACGAGAGCGGCATCAACGGCATGCTGCACGCCGCGAGCGGCGCGACCGCCCAGGGCGGGCTGGTGGTCGCCATCGTGGGGGCGCTCGACGACGACTCGGCACGGGCTTTGTCGTCCCTGCGCCAGCCCGGCGGTCCGGGCCTGGCCTTCGTCATCGACCCCGAGGGGTTCGGTCGCGGGATGCGCGCTCCCTCCGGGGACCTCGACCCGCGCGCCACCACGGCCGCCCTCGCCGCTGCCGGGTGGTCGGTCACGACGGTCGTGCCCGACCTCGACGTCGCCGACGCCTGGGGCACGGTCGCCGGCTCCCGCACGCTCGTGGGTGCGCGATGAACCGCTCCCGGCCGATCGAGACCCTGCTCGCCGCCCTCGCGAGCTTCGCGGTCGCCCTGCCCCTCCTCACCCTCTTCGACGCCAACACGTGGATCCGACCGAGCGTGGTCGTCATCGCCACCCTCGCGGTCGTCGGTGTGGCCCTGCGCTCCGTGGCCGTGGGCGCGTGGGCCGTGATCCTCGGTCAGGTCCTCGCCGGCTTCCTCGTCGTGTCGTGGCTCCACGGCCAGGGGCACCTGTACTACGGCATCCTGCCGGAGCCCGACACGGTGAGGTCGCTCGGCATCCTGCTCTACGAGGCGCAGCAGTCGGTGCTGACGTTCTCCGTCCCGGTGCCCACCGACCGCGGGGTGGTCGTCGCGATCACCATCCTCGTCGGGGTCACCGCCCTCTTCGTCGACGCCGTGGGGGTGACCCTGCGCGCTCCGGCACTGGCCGGCCTCGGCCTGCTCACGGCATACCTCGTTTCCGCCACGAACTCCGGCGACGGGCTCTCCTGGCGGTACTTCGTCCTCCCGGTGGCCTGCTGGCTGGCCCTGCTGGCGATGCAGGGCATCGGCAGCGTGCGCCGCTGGGGCACCGCGGTCCCCCGCTCCGGCGACGGGGAGGGGCCCGACCCGGTGCTGGGCGTGGCGGGGACCGCACGCCTGCTCGGCGTGAGCGCGCTCGCACTCGCGGTGGTCCTGCCCATGGTGGTTCCGCACCTGCCCACGACGTTCCTCGCCGACGGGCTCGGCCGGGCCGACGGCTCGCGCGGTGGTGGTGCGGTCAGCCTCAACTCGACCGTCGACCTGCGCCGCTCGCTCGAGAACCAGTCCCAGGCACCCGTCATCACCTACACGACGACGACGAGCACCCCGGACCCCCTGCGTGTCGGGATCCTCACGGACTACCGAGGCGGCGAGTGGGAGACGCGCTTCCAGGCCAACCGGTTCCTCACCGGCAACACCGAGCGGCGCGTGGCCGACCCCGATGTCCCCGCCACCGACGTGACGATCGAGGTGCAGGAGAACCGGCTCCGCGCTCCGCAGATCGCCCTCCCCTCACCGCTGAGGTCCGCCGACCTCGGCGAGACCACGCTGCGGCGCAGCTTCGTCGGCGGGTACGAGACCGACACCACGCTCGAGGAGTACTCCGCCACCTACACCCAGCTGGCGCCCGAGGACGCCGACTTCAACCGTGACGGGGACCGGCCGCCGGGCTGGCAGGAGGGCGTCTACAGCGACGACGAGGAGGCGAACGAGCGCCTGAGCGAGCTCGTCGACACGGTGGTGCCCGACGACGCGACGCCGTTGGAGACCGCGCGCCTGCTCCAGGCGCACTTCCGCAGCAGCCAGTACACCTACTCGCTCCAGCTGCCGACGCCCACCGACCCGGTGTCCGGCCGGGTCATGATGTCGGATCCACTGTCGAACTTCCTCGTGTCGCGCACCGGCTACTGCGTGCAGTTCGCCACGGCGTTCATCATGGCGGCCCGCCTCAAGGGCATCCCGGCGCGCATGGCGATCGGCTTTCTCCCCGGCACCTTCAGCACCGGCTCCTACACGGTGCGCGCCGCCGACGCCCATGCCTGGCCGGAGCTGTGGTTCCCCGAGCTCGGCTGGACCCGCTTCGAGCCCACCCCCGGCGGCCAGGCGGGTGCGGCGCCGGCCTACAGCCTCATCCCGACCGAGGTCGGGCCGTCGGCGACGGCATCGGCCTCTGCCTCGACCAACATCCCGGCGCCGTCCCTCAGCGAACGCCCGGACAGCGACCTCGGCGCCGAGGCGACCGGTGAGCTGCCCAGCACCGGGCCGCTCGGCTGGCTCAGTGACAACGCCCTCACTCTCGTCACGGCGCTGGTCGTCGGGCTCGCCCTGCTCCTGCTCCCGGTGGGGGCATGGGTGCGGCGGCGCCGGCTGCGTCTCGACGCGCGCGACGACGCCGAACGGGTCGAGGCCGACTGGGCCTCGTTGATCTCCCGCCTCGGAGACATCGGCATCGCCCCACCGCCGGGCAGCACCCCACGGCAGGCGGGCACGCGGCTCACCCAGGACGCGATCCTGTCCGGGGAGCCCAAGGAGGCGATGGGGCGCATCGTCGCCACCGTCGAGCGGGCCCGCTACGCGCCACCGCGTGCCGAGATCCCCGACGTCAGCCACGACACCCGCACGGTGTGGCACGCCGCGCTGTCCGCCCGGCAGCGCAGCGACCAGGCCAGAGCCTTCCTCTTCCCCGCCGACGGGGTGCGCCAGTGGAACGACGTCAGGGACGCCGTCGTCCGGTGGCCCCGCGACGCGTGGCGCCGCCTGCGCCGCGACTGACCCCTCCCGCGCCACCTACTGCACAGGAAGGTGCGTGACCGCACCGCTTCCTGTGCAGTAGGTGGTGGGGCAAGTGCCCCAAAACGCACGTATGCCGTGAGGGCAGTTGGCCGCTGGGCCAGCGACGCGACAAGGAGTACCCGGTCCCGAGTATGCCGAACGAGCAGGCGCAGGGCTGCGTCGAACGGTTGACTCCGCGATCACTGGCGCGGACTACGATTTCGGCCGCCGAGAGAAGAGAGACGGTCTAGAGGCGAGCGTGCTGCGTCGAGAGCTACGCAACACAAGGGCTGCAACAGAGACCCTCATGCATTCCCTAGGTCCGCGCTCGAATGACCGGCCCCTGACGCGCACGAGCAGACAACCGTGGAGCAGCCCCGCTCCTCCCCGTTCGCAGGGCTGGCCTGCATTGCGGCCAAGCCGAGCAGTCTCACCCTCGCCTCGACGATCCGTCGCACCTCGGAGACCGCGGCCACATCCCCTGCCATGGCCCTGCTCCAAAGACCGGCCTGAAGCTGGTCAAGGCGCTCCGTCTCCAAGTTTCTCAAGTTCTCTGTCTCGCGGGCCTCCTGCACAGCGAGGGCCTTGTGAACTATGGCTACACCGTGGCGCGGCTGGCGTAGGCGACTTCTTCGGGCGATCGCCTCTTGTACGTCTAGCCCTGGGCAGCGCAGTTCAACAGCGCGGGTCCGGCGGGCTGCGGCAAGCGCCTCGTTGCGGTGGCCGACCGTCGACGCGGGGAAGGGCGGCGACGCTCATGCACCCATTGTGAGCGGAGGCACTGACTGCTGCTGTACACGCGCCGGCCTGTTTCAGACCAGCCCCCGGCACGGCTGCGCGGAGACTTCTCGGAAGACGCTGCCACTACGTCGTAGCCGTCTTCGTACGCGACAGCAGTCGATTACCCAGCCTCTATCGCCTCGTTCAGTGCCGACCGACCACGCTCCGTACAACGCAGTGCGCCTCACGACGGGGTGAGCCCTCACTCAGGGCATGGGGTCGTCACCTTGAAGGGATCGATCCCTTCAAGGTACGCGTTCGACACGTAACCGCCCTCTTTCCTTTGACTCCATACAGTCGTCGGGCGCTTCAGTGCAGTCGCTTTGACGGAGGACCCCTGCAGCTGACACACAACCGTCAAGAACTTTCCGTCGGCCACGTCCTGAATCGGTTCACCATCGGGTGAGGGCCGGGATCGGACCGTTACAACACAGTCGCCCGCACCCGCGGCACCACAAGTACGTACGACCTTCACGTCGACATATTCAGGGTGCGAGCGGCTCTCCCACCACGACGCCAATGCCTGAACTGTAACGATCAGTCCCAAAATCAGCGCGATGAGACTGAGCACGACGTAAACGGGATGGTTGTTCATCTTCGCTGCGAGTCCTCGGGCGTCGTCTGAGACCATCACTCCTCCGTGTGTTCGGAGCCGTTGGCTGGCACGCTACCGGTCAAGCGTTTCGGCCACCCACGAAACGGCAGGATGAACGCGTGTCCTAGTGAACCTTCCATCGAGCGGGCCCGCTACGCGCCACCGCGTGCCGAGATCCCCGACGTCAGCCACGACACCCGCACGGTGTGGCACGCCGCGCTGTCCGCCCGGCAGCGCAGCGACCAGGCCAGAGCCTTCCTCTTCCCCGCCGACGGGGTGCGCCAGTGGAACGACGTCAGGGACGCCGTCGTCCGGTGGCCCCGCGAGGCGTGGCGCCGCCTGCGCCGCGACTGACCCCTCTCGCGCCACCTACTGCACAGGAAGGTGCCTTCGGTTCAAGCGGTCAGGGAAACACCTCGATCTGGAGGTGTGATGAAGATGAAGCCACGGT